>CAYLUL010000155.1:0-4593 GCA_964386835.1 uncultured Methanospirillum sp. | reverse complement strand
TCGAGATCACATTTCGGAACGGTATCACGCGGCAGTTTCGCGTGAAAGGGATCCTCAAGGCCGGGACGTCCAGTGTTGACAACGCGATCTTCATCACCCGCCAGGACGTTGCCGAGGTGCTCGGAGATCCCGATCCGGCGACCTCGATCCTGGTTCGAACGGAGCGGACGGGCGACCACGATGCAATGAGACGGGTCCTGATGCAGTACGGCGTGCAGGAGAAGATCTGGACCTGGGAGGATAAGTCCGCAGACTTCCTCGCCTCCATCGTCGGCTCATTCGGGATCATCAATGTCATAAGTACCCTGGTGAGCCTGATCATCGCCGTCGTTGTGATCTTTATCGTGATCTTTATCGGCATCGTGTACCGACGTCGACAGATCGGAATTCTGCGGGCGATCGGGATCGGCCGCTCTCTTATCATCAAGTCGTACATCTTTCAGGCGCTCTTTATCTGCACCTGTGGTACGATCGCCGGCGGAGTTCTCCTCCTCGCCGTGCTCCAGTTCCTTGCGGCGAATCCCCTGGTTTTTCCGGGCGGGCCGGTGGCGCCGGCCCTCGAGACGGGGCTGATCGCTCAGTCGGTGGTAAGCCTCTATATCGTCTCGCTGTTCGCCGGATACTTTCCGTCGTGGTTGACGACGCGTGAGGAGATCCTGGACGCAATTCGGGGGTAAGATGATCCAGGGACGGGGTTTAACAAAGATCTACACAATGGGGAGCACGGAGATACGGGCACTGGACGGTATCGATCTTGAGATAGGCCGGGGGGAGTTTGTCGGGGTGATGGGCGGGAGCGGAAGCGGGAAGTCGACCCTGCTGCATATGCTCGGCCTTCTCGACCGACCAACGACCGGCACGCTGGAGATCGATGGAGTCGACGTCACGCGCCTCTCTGAACAGGAACGAACCCTTTTTCGCCTGAATCGGCTGGGCTACGTCTTCCAGGACTACGCACTGGTCCCCGAGCTGACCGCCCAGGAGAACGTCTACCTCCCGTCAAAGGTGCGGGGCATGACGGTGAAGGAGTGTACCCTTGTCTGCCAGGACATCCTGGAACGAGTCGGGCTGAAGGATCGGATCGGATTCTTGCCTGGAGAGATGTCAGGCGGAGAACAGCAGCGGGTCGCGATCGCCCGGGCGCTCGTGAACCGTCCCGCCCTTCTCCTCGCCGATGAACCCTGCGCAAATCTCGACACGAAGAACTCGGTCCTGATCCTCGACCTGATCCGAAGCCTGAACCAGGAACTGCGTCAGACCGTCATGATGGTGTCGCACGAAAACTGGCACCGGAAGTATTTTGACCGCGTGCTCTATCTCAGGGACGGAAAGATCGTCGATGACGATGATGGTGGGGGCGGGCTGGAATTGGCCTAGGAGCCCCCCGGGCAAGATCGACCGATAACGCGTTTCGCGCCAATGCCGTTTTTCCCTCGCCGAATGCGCGCCTTCGCCATAGCCGGGCCCTTTTCAGCCCCATCGCTGTACGAGGCGTCAGACGGGGGTCTAAAAATCAGAAACACATTGGCATTTTTCAATCAATTCCGCCCCTGCCCAGCGATCGCATCGACAGAAACATCCGGGTGTCGGTAGCGTCGCCTGCCCCCGGTCTTTGTTCCCGCCTGGATTGCTTCCGTCGGGCAGAGCTGGATACAGGCCAGGCACTGCTCGCAGTGATGAAGCCAGGTCGGCCTGCCATTTTCAAGCAGGATGTTCTCGACCGGGCAGACTGCAGCACATGTCCCGCACGTGGTGCACCGGTCGTCCGCGGTAAACTCCCTATCGGCGCCATGTACCCTGGCGACGAAACGGGGATGGAAGACCCGGTGAAGGAGGGTGTGCAGAGGCGTGTGAAAGGGCATCGTTCGCTCTTCACGGTTCACTGCCGCCGCGATCTCCTCGACACGACGGGCAGCCCCTTCGAAAGTCCTCGTCAACGTCCGCTCCCCTGCTCGGTCGTAGAGCAGGATATTGTTCCCAGGCATGCGTACCGGAAATCCTGCGTCGAGTCTTCTACCCCCGGTGCCGCTCCGGAGCAGTCGATCGAGCTCATGGAGCGACGAGGAACCGCCAGAACCCCCCATCGTGCAGATCGCGAAGACGTATCGGGCATCATGGAGATCGAGCTTCGCTGCCACCTCCGCGACGACTGTCGGCACGCCCAGGTAAAAGACAGGAAAGACCAGACCGACGCGGGCCTCTGATGGTCGTATCGGTCCTTCGCTCACACGCAGCGGGGAGATGGGTTTGCACCGGCATTCTCCAATGCGTTCGGATAGGGTTCGAGCGACGGAGAGCGAGTTCCCGGTCCCCGTGAAGTAGTAAATGACGGTCTCCATCGGTAGTCCCGGAAGTGATTCTGCGCCTGGTGATAAAAATGATGGTGGCTGCCTCTAATTGTGCTGGGCACGTTCGCGTGGAGGGTCGAACGATGGAATCCTGGGTTCTCACGATGGGTTGTGTTTCTGGCCGGAACCTCGGATCTGTGGTCGGGGGTGATGGCTCCAACGGTTGAACGCTTTCCCTTCATTCGAAGAGGTCTTCCCACACTCGATCATCGTTGATCCCCCGCAGACACCTTTTCATGGTTGGGGGCTCGCCGTTGCATTGCCGGTTGATGGCCGATATGACGCCCACGTGAACCAATTGTGGAACCAGCGAGATGGTTCTGAGACCCCCCGGAGGTTATTAAATATGATTGAAAAACACTCGGGGAGATCGCCAGCGTTCGCATCCCTCCAAATTTACCCTCGATATCAGGCGTATCCGGCGAAATCGAGGTCATTTCAACAGATCCCTGGGTGATGACTATCACCCTTTCCGTGCCTGCCGCCACCATGAAGTGCCGCATCTGGACCTATAAGGAGCCGGCGGCTTTTTTAAGGCGATATTCATCTGTCTCTTCGAGACAGAGAGGGCCCGTTATCGATCAATAAGGGATCATTCACTCACCATCTTCTCGAAGGGGTGGATCAGTTCACATTCAAAGACACCCTCCAGATATTTCGAAAAGAACCACCTGCTTCCGCGTGCCGAACCGAATTGCTTGTCAGGTTGCGGCTTGGACAACCTGGAGTAACGGTGAGGAATCGCTCGTCATACCGGCAATGGTTGGCTCAGGTCAGATGGTTGAGGGCCTCCTGTGCAGCCGTTCGAACATCCTCGTCGACGTCGAGCGTGGCGGAGCGTAACGGTTCGGCGGCGCGGATGTCCCCAATCCTGCCGAGCGCGCGGGCAACGACCCATCGAACCTCCTTCTCAGGGTCCTGAAGGAGGGGAAGCAGCGGCCCGACTGCACGGAGATCACCGATCCCCCCCAGAGCCCGAGCAGCTGCCCATCGCACATCCTTCTCACGATCCACCAGTATGTCAATGAGCGGTAATACTGCCTTTGGATCCCCAATCTCCTAGAGGGCCATTGTCGCCGCCCACCGGACATGGGGATTGGGATCGGTGAGAACTGTGCTCAGAGGTTCGACCGCGCTGGTGTCGCGAATGCTCCCGAGGGCCATCGCTGCGTTCTGGCGGACATGCTCCTGCGGGTCCCGTAGCGCGGCAACGAGGGGCTCAATCGCCCGGGCATCGGCAATCTTTCCGAGGGCAAGGGCCGCGTTCTGCCGCACATTTGCATGGGTATCGGCGAGCGCGGCGATCAGAGGACCGATGGTGCGGAGGTTTCCAATCTCCTCAAGGGCCATAGCGGCAGCCCATCGCACCTCGTTGACCGGGTTCTTGAGCGCATCTATCAGAGCCTCGACAGCACGGGCGTCCCCGATCTCCTTGAGAGCCCAGGCCACTGCCCATCGCACCTCGTTGTCGGTGTCCCGAAATGCGGCACTCAGTGCATCCACGGCGCGGCTATCACCAATGGTACCCAGCGTCCGGACTGCTGTCCATCGCACACCCTTCTCTTCGTCAGAGAGAGCGGCGATCAGGGAATCAACTGAACGGGCGTCTCGGATCTTCTCTAGAGCCCGAATAGAGGCGAGTCGGATGTACCGTTCAGGATCTCTGAGTCCGTTGACGAGCGCTCCGAGAGAACGAGCATCCCCGATATCTTCAAGTGCGCGGGCAGCGAGCCAGCGCACGTCACTATCAGGATCTCTGAGGGCGGCGACAAGCGCCTCCCCTGCCCGGGCATCGCCAATCTGTTCGATCGCTCGAACCACTGCCCACCTGACATCCCGGTCCGAGTCGGCCAGAGCGGACACGAGGGGTTCCAGGGATCGAGGGTCGCGTATCCGGGTGAGGGCACGGACAGCTGCCCACCTGACATCACGATCAGAATCCTGGATGGTGTTCATGAGCGCTTCCACCCCACGAGGATCGGCAATCTCTTCGAGCGATCGAACAGCCGACCAGCGCACATCCCGATCAGGATCGAGTAAGGCATGAGAGAGGGCAAGCACTCCTCCGGGGTCGCGGATCGCCCCGAGGGCTCTGGCTGCATGGGCGCGTATGAAGGGATCCTTCTGATCTACAAGTGCCTTTTGTAATCCCACGAGGTCTCGCTTCTGCGTCATGATCTCGATTTTCGACGTGCTGAAGCCGAAGAGGGACATAGCCCTTGAAACGTTATTCCCAGATCAAAAA
>CAYLUL010000154.1:0-4656 GCA_964386835.1 uncultured Methanospirillum sp. | reverse complement strand
ATTCTCTGAAGTTCGAGGCGAGCTTGGGGTCTTTGCACCATGGTTGTGGAATTGCCAGAAGATGTGCCGGGTAAGTGGCCTGCTGAGATCGTCGAATTCAGAATGCCTGGGACGCATATCCGAAGAGGGACAGGGCAATCCGGAGATATAATTGCGACGCCATGCAATTTTTGGCAGAGTCTCTGTCCGTTGATACGGCATGAAACCACTGGTCGTTTGTCGTCCTGGTGTAATGTTCATCGAGATTTCACGTAAAGTAGTTAAATAAGACCGCGCAAGTATACTTCACGTCCCGTCCTGATTCCAGAAATAAGGGAATAACGTGGCTAAAATTTGAATTAAGGTCCAACCTGCCATTCAAAATGGGAGGATGTGGGGATGACGACGAGCAAGGTGCCCTGGGGGGCTCAAGATCCGACCTTCGCGGGATTCATCCAGGGAGGTGACGATCACGGACCCTGAAGCGCTTCGTGTGCTGCTGGTCGAGGACAATCCCGGCGATGCCCGGCTTGTTCGAGAGATGCTTGCGGAGATGAACACCGAACGGTACGAGACCGTTCCAGTAGGTCGGCTGGCCGAAGCACTCCGTTTCCTGAGTGAACAGCCATTCGACGCGATCCTGCTTGACCTGAATCTCCCGGATAGCTATGGACTTGCCACCCTGATTAAAATTCGGTCGGTGGCACCCCATGTACCCGTCATTGTCGTCTCCGGCCTTGCGGATGAGGAGATGGCGATCCATGCCCTTCGAGAGGGGGCATACACCTACCTTGTCAAGGGCCAGATGAACGGTTATCTTCTGAACCGTTCGATCCGTTACAGTATAGAGCGCGAACGGACCGAGCAGATCCAGCAGCTGAAACGGGCCCGGGAGTACGCGGAGAATATTGTCGATACCATCCGCGAGGTCCTGATCGTTCTCGACAATCGTCTGCGTATTGTCTCGGCGAACCGATCGTTCTACGAGACATTTCAGACGGTCCCCGAGAAGATCGAGGGCCGTTACGTGCACGAGCTCGCTGATCAGGTCTGGAATATTCCCGAGTTTCTCGCACTCCTCGAGCGGATACTGATGCATTCCTTCCAGCACGAAGGACTCGAACTCGATCACGAATTCCCGGGCCTTGGTCGACGGGTGATGCTCCTCAACGCCCGCTGGGTTTACGAGGAGAAGGGAGAGACCGACAGGATCCTGCTCGCGATGTCCGATATCACCGAGAGAAAACGAGCCGAGGAGGCCCTCGCCGCCGAGAAAGAGAGGCTTGCAGTGACCCTCTGGAACATTGGCGAGGGTGTCATCGTAGCCGATGTTCGAGGTTCAATCCTGTTGATGAACCGAACAGCTGAACAGCTGACAGGATGGGCAGCGGAGATGGCGATCGGACGGGAGATCTCGGAGATTTACAGGACTGAGGACGAGAGGACCCGAAAGCCCTGCGGAAATCCCGTGGCTCAGATTCTCCATCGAGGCTCCCTGAAGGATAGAGGCAGGCATCGCCTGCTTATCTCACGGGACCAGTCAGAGCACCCCCTAGGCGAGACGCTTGCCCCAGTCCGAGACAGCCGTGGTGACATCATCGGCGTCGTAATCGTCTTCCGGGACCTTATCGCCGAGCGAAGGATCGAGGAGGACCTTGCCAAGAATGAGCGCCTGGAGTCAATCGGGGTGCTCGCCGGTGGTATTGCCCATGACTTCAACAACGCCCTGACCGCAATCGAAGGCAATATTATCGTTGCAAAAGCCCACCTGAAGGATGATCATAAGGCATTCGAACGGCTTGTCGAGGCCGAAAAGGCCGCCCATCGCGCACGAAACCTGACCCGCCAGCTCCTCACCTTCGCCCGTGGTGGAAAACCAATAAAAAAAGTGTTGAATCTCGGCGATCTTCTCAGAGACTCGACTACGTTTGCCCTCTCAGGATCCACGATCCGACCGGAATTGGTCATCCCGGAGGATCTCTTGCAGGTCGAAGCCGATGAAGAGCAGCTGAAACAGGTGTTCCACAACCTCGTCAGCAATGCCGACCAGGCGATGCCGAATGGGGGTCGCCTCTCGGTCATCGCCGAGAACATCGTTCTCGAGGACGATGAAGTGCTCACTCTTCCGGGTGGGGAGTATCTGCGGATCATGGTCTCGGATACCGGGCCCGGCATTCCGAAGGAGTATGTCTCGAAGATCTACGAGCCCTACTTTACCACCAAGCAGTCCGGAAGCGGGTTGGGGCTGACTGTGACGTACTCGATCGTACGGGATCATGGCGGAACCATCGAGGTTGAGTCTCACCCGGGAGCCGGCACAACCTTCATTGTCTACCTGATGGCGACCCACCGTGCTGTCTCGGGGACGCCGGACACAACAGACCGTCCTGTCGGCGGGGATGAGAGGGTCCTCTGGATGGATGACGAGGAGATGATCCGGGAGGTCGGTAGCGAGATGCTCCGGATCCTTGGGTACCAGGGGACTTTCACACGTGATGGGGCGGAGACGCTCGCAGCCTTTGAACGGGCTGTTGCAGAAGGGATCCCGTTCCATGCGGTGATACTGGACCTGACAACGGTACATGGGCTCGGTGGAGTGGAGACCATACGGCACCTGTTCGAGATCGATCACCGGGTCCGTGCCATCGTCTGCAGTGGATATTCAAATGACCCGGTGATGGCGAAATTCAGAGAGTACGGGTTCTCAGGCGTGCTGCCGAAGCCGTTCTCTCTCCAGGATCTGGACGCCCAACTGCGTCGGGTGATCGGTGGGTCCAACTGAGGCCAGAATCATCCGCCGTCCTGTCGCCAGCGGTTCCTACCGCGTCATGTCAACCCATGAGATGCGAGGCAAGGATCCGCAGTCCGATGCCGATCAGAACAATACCACCGATGACCTCAATCCTCCTTCCATACTGTTTTTCGAGGCCCGATCCGAGAAGTCCCCCACCGAAAGAGATGACGAATGTCACTCCCCCGATGAGGATCGCGGAGAGTACGATCGGCTCGTTGAGGACAGCCAGGCCGATTCCGACGGCCAGCGCATCAATACTCGTCGCGAGCGCGAGTACAAACAGAAGCCGAAGTGACAGGTCAGAACTCCGGTCTCTCTCCTCTCCTGACAACGACTCGTAGATCATTCTTCCCCCAATCCCGGCGAGAAGAAGAAACGCGATCCAGTGATCGACACTCTCGATCAAAAAAGCAAAAGACAAACCGACATACCACCCGACAACGGGCATCAGACCCTGGAAGAGGCCAAAGAAGAGGGCCATGATCAGCACTCCTCGGACCCTTTGCGACGCATGAAGCGCTGTCCCGCGGCCAATGGCAACGGCACACGCATCCATGGAGAGTCCGACTGCGATAAGGAGCACCTCAACGAGGTCCACGGGTGCTCCTCAGGGGCGTCGCAATCTCTTGGAGATCTGATCCCTGTACTGGCGAAGCACTTCGACGCCGATCACTGCGAAACTGGCGAGGATGATCAGGATGATGATCAGGGTCAGGTTGTCCCGGACGAAGGGAATGTTGCCGAAGAAGAATCCACCTCCGACGAAGAGACAGACCCAGGTGACACTGCCGGCCACCTCCCACTTTGCAAACTCAATGTAATTCATATGTCCGAGGCCCGAGAGGAACGGAGTGAATGTACGGATTATTGGAACGAAGCGGGCGAGAAAAATGGACTTTTTCCCGTGCCTGTCGAAAAATTCCTGTGTCGATCTGACATATTTCGGACGAATGATGCGGTTGTCCCAGGCGAGAATTCGGTCGCCCAGGTGACGACCTATCCAGTAGTTCGCATGGTCTCCGGCCACCGCTGCCAGGAGAATGAGCGGGATCAGCACCCTGATGTCGAGGACACCTACACCTGCAAACGCCCCTGCGACGAAGAGCAGCGAGTCCCCTGGGAGAAATGGGAACACGACAAGGCCTGTCTCGATGAAGATGATCAGGAACAGGAGCCCGTAGGTCCAGGTGCCATACTCCTGGATCACGGGGAGGAGAAAATCGTCCAGATGCAGGATGATATCCAGGAGCCCGATCAATGACGACATCTCTTCACAGATTGGTTTCGATACCATATATACGTGGACACGGGTGTCGTATCACGACGTACGCTCGGCGATGCATATGTCGGCTGTCAGGGTCTACATGCAGGACCCGGAGTCTCCCTTGTGAGATATTTGATGATTTCCGGTTCCACACTTCCTCCATCTAACCTCCAGCATCAAGCCTCTCATTCATGTCGATGCTTTCCCGGTCTCCCCTGTGGGTATCTGCCTCGTTCCCCGAGTACTTGCCACGATTCATCCTACTGAGGATCTCCAAATCGAATGTTTCGGGTCGGGATCACTCGCAACTCATTCTGGAAGCTCGTTGGCGTACTTGAACCACTCGCCGTCCTGAAAAACCCTCTTTCCAACTCAACGAGGACGGAGAAGCCCTACGTTCGTTCATCAAGGTCACGTCTGATTCGACCAGAGCGTTGGTGGTCTTCTCAATTCGCCGTTCCAACTCGAGGTTCATCGGGTGAGCACACGTTTCCAACCCGACGCTCACCGTCTTCGAGCCCCCCCGAGCTTCCACATTCAAACAGTGAACGTAGGTCCATGGACAGACAAGGTGTAACCTTGCTTTTGCTTAACCAAATACAACGGTTTCTTGCCAGGG
>CAYLUL010000153.1:0-4661 GCA_964386835.1 uncultured Methanospirillum sp. | reverse complement strand
ACCAGGTTCTCGAGCGACCGGAGGATCAGGTCGGTCGCCCCGGACTGGAGCGCGCTCCGGAGGATACCGATCGTCCGTCCCTGATACCGGGCGAGGAGAAAGAACCGGCGGCGCATGCCGGCGGGATCACCGTCCTGTCGGTCCGCCTCGAAGTCGGCGAAGACGGACGCGGCGAACACTCCTGCATCCCAGTAGTCCGTGGCGGGTCCGCCGGGCACTGGCAGGCGGCAGACGAGCGTGGGTGCTGCCATCTCAGGCCTCACTCTCACCTTCGACCACGAACGGAAGGTCCGCTCCGGGCTCTGTTTCCGGTTTTGGTGCGTTCTCTCGACCGTGGTCGGGGCCGGTCCTCCCCCTCCGGACAAGGGCGACCCAGATCCGCTCGATCAGCTCGCGGGGGCTGAACGGTTTCGTCACGTAGTCGTCGGCTCCGGCTTCGATCCCCCGCTCGATCTCGTTCATTCCGCTCCGTGCCGAGAGGATCAGGACGACTGGGGCCTCCCCCCCGGGAAGCCCGGCCAGGTCGCGGACCAGGTCCAGCCCGTCCCGGTCCGGCAGCATCAGGTCGATGATCGCAACGTCGGGCCGTCGCCGGCGAACCATGTCAAGTCCTGTTGCGGCGTCGCTGGCCGTTCCCACCCGAAACCCGGCTCGCTCCAGCTTGATCCGGACGACCCGGAGCACGTCGGGGTCGTCGTCGATAACCACCACGCAGAACGGAATGAGGAGCACCTTCCTGTGGCAAGGTGGGGCTCTCCTGTATTAGTCGTTGCCCAGAGGCTGGCCCTTCGGCTGTCCCGGGGATCCTCCGGGACGTCGAGCCGGCCCTGGTTGTGACTCACCACTCAGGAGAGTTTTTGGTACAGCCCGATCGAAAGCGGTCCGGCGAAGAGCGGGCCGGCCTTCTCCACGAAACCCAGAAAGTGCGGGGTCGCATTATGGGAGTCGATCGCGGCCTGGTCCTTCCAGACCTCGATGAACGTGAACTTCGCGGGGTCTGAGAGGTCCTCGTAATAGTCGTACGAGACGTTGCCCGCTTCACTTCGGGACGCGGTGACCAGGTCCAGGGCGATTTTTTTCATCTCGGCAGCCCTGTCCGGTTGGACACTGCCGCTGGCGACGATGGTGATCATAAGGTACTTCTCCCGGTGTCGTCCGGCACCGGTTGAGGGTCGGACGGAGAGCAGATAAGGCTGCTCCCGCATGGCGACCGGTTCTGAAGTACCGCAAATGTAAAGTTTATTTTACATAACTGGCCACACTATTCGCTGGGCAACAGAAACCCGGCGGAGAAGGATGACAACACGCGGGAAGATTCGAAGGCTTATTGCCGGGTTTTTTTGCGCGATCGGGCTTGCGACCCCTGCCTGTGCGACGGTTTGCCCACGGGGCATCGGGGGTTCCCGTACCCGGGTCGCTGCTTTCTGTTCACGGACGTGGATGCGAACACGGTCTGAGATTACTCCCGGACATCGATGGCTGGCACCGGCGGGACTCCCTCGAGTTCCGTCGTGACGACATCGACGGTTTCCCCGACCCTGGGCTCCGTTTCACCGACAGCCACGTCCCCTCCTATCCTCCCGACACCGGCGGTCTCGGGGGCCTCAGGTCTCACCTCGTTCGGTGCCCTGTTCGCCGGGATCGCTGTCTCCCTGATCGCGGCTGCTGCGGTCTACTCGTTCCTCCGATCCGGGTGAGCTGGCCCGGGGGCCACGAAGCCCGGGGCAACGCTCGCCCTATCTGCGTTCTTCGGGCTCGGCGCCGGGGAGATCGCCACGTACCTCCTCTCACGCGAAGCTGCCTTGGCATCGGTCTCCGCGACTGTCTATCTCCTGGCCGGGAGCGTTCTCGGCGCACACGCCTGGCGCTGGGGGGGCCGTGACGCAGCCTGTTGCGGCCGCGCTGGCAGGCCTGAGTACGCTCTTCGGCTTCACGATCCTCGGGCCTCTGATGCCGGTCGAGTTCGTGGGGTTTGTCACCGCTGCGGCCGGTAACGGCTCGCTCATGGCACCCGGTTTGATCGGGATGCTCGGAGAGATCGCGCTTGCACTCGCCATCGGACGGGTCTTCTGTGCCCACGTCTGCCCGGTTGGGGCCGTACAGGAGCTCTCGTACATCGTTCCCGTGAAGAAGCACATCATCGCCAGCCCGAAGCGGCTCGAGGTGGTGCGGGCCGGTCTCTTTGTCCTCTCGGTTGCCTCGGACCTCGTGCTCGTGAACCTGATGGCGTACACCGGGGTCTACGCCTTTTTCTCGCTCACCGCGTCGATCGGCTTCGCGGTCTGTGTGGGCCTTGTCACTCTCTCTGCCGTCGTCTACCGTCCAATCTGTCGGGTCCTCTGCCCGTTCGAGCTCTTCTTCTCGCTGCCGGCCCATATCAGCCGGCTTCACCTCCGGCGGTCGGCCGCCTGTATCGACTGCTGCCGGTGCGTCGACGCCTGCAGGGTCAAGGGGGCGATCGAGTACAGGCCAGGAAGGGGGTAAGGGAGAAAGTCGAGACCCGCGCACGCTTCCTGATCACCTCCCCTTATCCGCCGTAACGTGGTCTTTCCTGACCTATCTCGCACCTGGCTCTCACTTTGAGGTCGCGACGGGAGGGGCCCGCTCCCCACCTGCCCTGAAATCGGTCCATCCCCTGGAGAAAAAAGAGAGAAGGCAGTAGCCCTATGCTTCGGCCTTATCGCCGCCGGCATCCGCCTTCGCCGGAGGGGCCGGGATCTCGTGGAACTCCTTTGCCGGGTGATCCACCTCGGGTGAGCGGTAGGCGGCATCAAGGTGGAGGCAGTCCGCTGGGCAGAGCTCGACGCAGTTGCCGCAGGTGATGCAACGGAAGTGATCACACTCCCAGGTCCGTTTGTCGCGGTCGACCACGATCGCTTGGGTCGGACAACGGAGCATACAGATCCGGCAGACCCGGCAGGTTGCCGGCTCAAAGATGAGCCGCCCGCGGGTGAGGTCAAAGCGCTTTGCTGGCTCGGCCGGATACCGCGAGGTAGGAGGTCGGGAGAAGAGGTTCCGGGTTATCGTCTTCGCGATAGAGAATACGCCCATGAGATCACCGCTCCGCGCACCCGATGCACGGGTCGATCGAGAGGACCACGACCGGCACGTCCGCGAGCTCGATCCCCTTCATCGTCTCGAGGAGGGGCGGAATGTTCGTGAAAGTCGGCGTTCTGACCCGGAACCGGACCAGGTTCTTTGTGCCGTTCCCCTTCACGTAGTGGACCACCTCGCCGCGGGGCTGCTCGGACCGCGCGTAGAACTCGCCCTTTGGGTTCCCGGTCACCTTCATCTCGACCGGCCCCTCGGGGATCCGGTCGACCGCCTGGCGGATCAGGTCGATCGAGGTGAAGAGCTCTTTTGCCCGGACCACGGTCCTGGCATAACAGTCGCCGGATGTCTCCACGACAGGATGGAAGTCGAGCTCGTCGTAGGCGGCGTACCCGGTCTGGCGGATGTCATTCGCAACCCCACTCGCCCGGAGGACAGGTCCGACCGCCCCGAGCTCCCAGGCCTGATGCTCAGTTAGAGTACCGACCCCGCAGAGCCGGTGCCTCACCGAGTCGTCGTTGACGAAGACCTTCATCATGTCGTTGAGGGCGGGTTCGATCCCGGTAAGGCCGTCCGCGATCTCGCGGAGCTTCTGGTCCGAGACGTCATGGCGCACCCCTCCCACCTTGCAGACACCCTGGATGACACGGTTGCCCGTCGTCGCCTCCAGGTCGTCGAGCACGTGTTCGCGCAGGCGCCAGGCCTGCATGAAGAGGGACTCGAAGCCCATCGCATCCGCCATCAGGCCCAGCCAGAGGAGGTGGGAGTGGAGACGCGAAAGTTCGGACCAGACTGTGCGGAGATAGAGGGCCCGCGGCGGCACGTCGAGGTCCATGACCCCCTCCACCGCGTGGCAGTAGGTCATGCCGTGGATGAACGAGCAGATGCCGCAGATCCGCTCGGCGATGAAGACGAAGTCCCGGTAATCGCGCTTCTCCACGAGCTTCTCGAGCCCGCGGTGGACATACCCAATCGAGGGGATCGCCTCCACCACCCGCTCGTCCTCCAGCACCAGGTCAAGGTGGATAGGCTCGGGCAGCACCGGGTGCTGGGGTCCGAACGGGATCACGATCTGTCGGGACATTCACGCTCCCCCTGTCTTTTTATCCACAGGCTCGGTCTTTAATGGCGCCCCCGCCGAAAACGCGAACGGCACCTTCGTCATGTAGAAGTGTCCGCCGAAGTCGATGTTGATGTCGGTCACGGTGATACCATAGAGGTCGTGGATCTCGTTCTCGTAGACGAATGCCCCCCAGTAGACCGGGGTGACACTCGGGATTGTCGCGCCGGGATCTACTACGATCCGGAGGTGGACAAACCGGTGGTCTCGGTCCTCGAACGAGTAGGTGATCTCATACGTCCCCTCCACGGTCGCGCAGCTGATTGCGACCAGCCGGTCGCCGGCTGTCTTCTGCTGCTCAATGCGGCTGAGGAGGTCCCCCACCCCGATCGTCTCGATCTCCTGCGCCTCTCTCTTCATGCGGATGTCTCCGCCGGTTTCCCGGCCTTCATACGGGCGCGTTTCTCTTCGAGGACACCGAGGGCTTTGACCACCCCGTCGATGATCTGCTCGGGCCGCACGGGGCAGCCCGGGATATAGACGTCGACCG
>CAYLUL010000152.1:0-4701 GCA_964386835.1 uncultured Methanospirillum sp. | reverse complement strand
GTCCTCTCCGCCGACGACCCGTTCGCCCACTCGTCCCAGAACGAGCAGGACAGCCGGCTCTATGCCGCGATGGCGGGTCTCCCCTGCCTCGATCCAGGGACGATCGAGGAGGCACACGACATGCTCCGCGATGCCTTCGCTCTCTCGGAGGAGTTCGGCCTCCCGGTCCTCTTCCGGCCCACCACCCGGATCTGCCATTCGAAGTCCGACGTCGAGCTCGGTCCGATCCCGTCCGAACGCCGGGAACCGGCCTTCGTCCGCGACCCCCGGCAGTACGTGGTGATCCCAGCCCATACGCGGGTGCTTCACCGCCGGCTGAACGAGAAACAGACCGGAATACGGACGCGCCTCGTGGAGCTCGGCTACAACACGGGTGAGATCCGGGGCCGGCGGGCAGTGGTCGCTGGCGGCGTGGCGGCCGCGTACGTGCGAGAGGCTCTCCCCGACGACGTCTCGCTCCTGGTGGTCCGGGCGTACCCGGTCGATCCCGAACAGCTTCGCTGTTTCTGCCTGGAGCATGAGGAGGTGCTCGTGATCGAGGAGGGGGCGCCCATGATCGAGGACGAGGTCAGGAAGGCGGCCGGCTGCATCGCCGTACTCGGAAAGAGGTCGGGCCATATCCCAGGCGAGGGCGAGCTCTCGCCGGCACGTGTCCGTGCGGCACTGGCAGGCGCGGGTTTCATTGATGAAACACCCCCGGCACCCCCCACGCCCGTGGAGGGATTGCCCCCCCGGCCCCCAATCCTCTGCGCCGGTTGCATGCACCGGGCGGTCTTCTACGCGATGAAGAAGGTCTTCAAGGAGGGGATCTTTCCCTCGGACATCGGCTGCTACACCCTCGGGCTCCAGCTCGGGGCCGTCGATACCACGATCTGCATGGGCGCGTCGATCACGGTTGGGTCGGGAATCGCCCAGACCGTCGGCGGGGATGTTGTCTCAACGATCGGGGACTCGACCTTCCTTCACACGGGCCTGCCAGGCCTCGTGAACGCGGTCTACAACGGCGCCAACCAGGTGGTCGTGATCCTTGACAACCGGGTGACGGCAATGACCGGCCATCAGCCGAACCCAACGACCGGGATGACCGCAACCGGCGTAGAGACTCCCAAGGTCTCGCTCGAAGCCCTCTGCCGGGCCTGCGGCGTAGAATGGGTCGAGACCGTGGATCCGTACGACATGACTGGCCTGATCGCGACCCTCCGTGAGGCACGGGCGAAGAAGGGTGTCCGTGTGGTAATCGCCAAGAAGCCCTGCGTGATCGTCGAGCGGCGGGCGAAGGTGACCCGCCCACGGCTCGAGGTCGACTCATCGTCCTGCTCGGGCTGCCGGAGCTGCCTCCGCTTCGGCTGCCCGGCCCTCGCGTTCGAGGAGACGAAGGCCTCGATCTCGGACCTCTGTTCGGGCTGCGGGGTCTGTGCCTCCCTCTGTCCTGAAGGAGCGATCGGGAAAGAGAGCCGCCCGCCTGCGAAGAAGGCCGTCCCGGGAGGCGCCGTATGAGTTTCGACCTCCTGATCGTGGGCGTCGGGGGGCAGGGGACGATCCTCGCCTCCAACATCCTCGGCCGGGCCTCGCTCGAAGAGGGCCGGTCCGTCCGCGGGGCCGAGACCCACGGCATGGCCCAGCGTGGGGGCTCGGTCGAGTGTCACGTTCGGATCGACGGCCAGTATGGTCCCCTGGTCGATCCGGGCACGGCCGACCTCCTGATCGCCTTCGACCTGCTGGAGGCAGTCCGTTACTCTCACTTCCTCCGACCCGGTGGACGTGTGGTCACGAACATCGGAGTGATCACCCCGACCTCGGTCTTTTCCCAGCGCCTGCCGATGCCGAGTGCCGACGAGTGTGTCGCCCGGCTCGCTCCATTCTTCCCGCTCACGGTCGACACGGCCGCTCTTGCCCGCGAGGCGGGCTCGGAGCTTGCCCAGAACGTGGTCCTGATCGGTGCGGCCTCCCACCTGCTCCCGCTTGCAGAGGCCTCGCTCCTCGCAGCGATCGAGCGATCCGTTCCCCCGAAGACGGTTGAGGTGAACCGGCGTGCCTTTGAGCTTGGCCGGGCCGCCGGCGCCCCTTCTTCCTGAGGGGCTTCCTCCGCACCCCTCCTCCACCCGTCACCAGCCCGGTCCTGTCGTCAGAATAACGTTTATCTTTTGACCGGGGTCATGCAGATCATCTGGTGACCGCAATGGTGCGCGCAACGTTCTTCGTCCTCCTCCTTGTCATCGTAATCGCTCTCCCGGTGGCGAGCGCAATCGAGATCGGCACAAAACCGGGGGTGACATATGCCGGGCAATGGGGCTCCTTTGGCAACAACCATGGGCAGTTCTCCAACCCCCAGGGGATTGCCATCGGCCCCGACGGCATTGTCTACGTCCTGGACACGGGCAACAACCGGGTCCAGGTCTTCAACGCCACGGGGACGTTCCTTCGGCAATGGGGCAGGTACGGGCAGGTGGAGGGTCAGTTCAACGCGCCGCTGGGGATCGCTGTCGATACCGAGTCCAATGTCTACATCGCGGACACGCAGAACCACCGGGTACAGAAGTTCAGGTCCAGCGGCGAGTTCGTCACGAGCTGGGGGAGCATCGGTCTCGGGGAGGGCCGGTTCCAGTGTCCCTCCGGTATCGCGGTGAACGCCACGGGCACGGTCTTCGTGACCGACCGGAACAACCATCGGGTCCAGGCCTTCACACCGTCCGGCTCCTTCCTCTCCATGATGGGCGGCCCGGGTACGACAGGGGAGGGGCAGTTCGCCGGTCCCACCGGGATCGCGGTGGATGTCCCCCGAGGTGTCCTCCTGGTGAGCGATCCGTCCAGGAACTGTATCCTCCAGTTCATGTGTGACGGAGAGTTCATCGGTTCGTGGGGGACCAGAGGGTCGGGCGACCGACAGTTTTACGGTCCGATCGGGGTTGCAGTCGCGAGCGATGGCACCATCTTTGTCTGCGACTCGTCCAACCAGCGGGTCCAGGGGTTCGCTCCGGACGGGAGGTACCTGCTCCAGTGGGGCTCCGAGGGGACCGGGATGGGGGAGTTCTCCCAGCCGACCGGAATCGCCGTCGCGCCAGATGGCCAGGTCTATATCATTGACCAGATCAACCGCGTCCAGCGGTTCGTGCCCCGCTCCATCACCACCGACACCCTCATCGCCGCCTTCGGGGCGTCGGTCCAGCGAGGGCGGGCACCGCTCACGGTCCAGTTCCTCGATGAGTCGAACGGTGCGACGGCATGGTCCTGGTCGTTCGGCGACGGGACCCAGTCCGAGGACCACGAACCCGTCCACACCTACACCTCGAACGGGCTTTACGAGGTCTCACTCACCGTGACCGGCCGGTCGGGCGAGAAGTCGACCGCCGTCAAGTCCAGGTTCGTGTACGTCTCTGGCATTGACATCCTCCGTCCGTCGATCCCGGCTGCAGACTTCGAGGCGAACCGGACTGTGGGCTCTGCGCCGTTCGCGGTAGAGTTCTCGGATGCGTCCACCGGCTCGCCCGGGTTCTGGTGGTGGCAGTTTGGCGACGGAACCGGCAGCATCGAGCAGAATCCGGCTCATGTCTACCAGCGTCCGGGTATGTACGACATCACCCTGACCGTCTTCGGCGAGGGCGGATCGGATGCCGTCACCCGGAGTGGGCTCGTCACAGTCCTCGACGACCCCCGCGTACCCGTCGCGAACTTCTCAATGAGCCGCGACAAGGGGTCTGCTCCCCTCTATGTCCGGTTCACGGACCGGTCGACGGGCGCGACCTCCTGGCGATGGGAGTTCGGGGGGATGGCCTGGACAACCGCGAAGGATCCATCGGTCGTCTTTCGCCGGCCCGGCACCTACACAATCCGCCTGGTCGCAACGAACACCTTCGGGTCCTCGTCTGCGACGCGCACCCTTTCCGTGTCCGGTCCCGGAGCGGGAGTCGGTCGGGTGATCTCAGGTCTGCCCGTCCAGGTGGTGGGGTAACGATCCCTCCCCGACCCTCCGTACAACACCGAATCGGCAGATTCAACCAGGTGCCTGTAGGAGTCTCTCTCCACCAAACCACCGGGTGAGTCCCTCGCATGACCAGTCACTTCTTTTGCTTCCTGGCGCTCCTCCTCTGCGCCACCGCGTTCCCGGTCCTCGCTCTATCTCTGAGCGAGAACCGCACCAGGGCTGTCTCCCCCGATACTGAACTCCATCCACCCTTTTTTTAAGAGGGTCCCCGGGTACAACTCTCGACCGACCTGGTCCAGGTCGTCGACCCGAAAGCCCGCCTTCTCAGTCGACCCGGAGAAGGAGAACCGGCGGCTCTATCTTTCCCTGCCGGCTGGCTCAGGGGTGTACGCGATCTTTTTTCTGCACTGGGATGATCCCCGGGGGTCCTCGTCCAACGGCATTGACCTCTCGATTCACCGCCGGAGCGATCCGCTCGTCCTGCCTGCCATCTCGGACGATGCCCAGAACGGGCGGCTCCGATTGCGGCCTTTGGGGTGACGACCCAGTCGAGGCCAGTCCCCTCTCCCTCAGGTTCATCGACTCCTCCTCTGGCGTGGTCAGCTGGTACAGGAACTTCGGCAATGGGATGACCACGGCCGAACACGAGCTCCTGCATACCTGTGCCCGACCAGGCTGGTATTTGGTCTCGCGTATGGTGACGAGGAGCGATGGGACGACCAGCACTGTGAACAGGTACGGTTCCGTGGTAGCGACCGGTCCCGTCCCGGTTCCGTCCC
>CAYLUL010000151.1:3493-4709 GCA_964386835.1 uncultured Methanospirillum sp. | reverse complement strand
TCCATCCGCGCCCGCGAGATCCTCGACTCGCGCGGCAACCCGACCGTCGAAGTCGACCTCACGCTCGAGAGCGGGCTCGTGGCCCGAGCGGCCACCCCGTCGGGCGCCTCGACCGGCATCCACGAGGCCGTCGAGCTCCGTGACGGGGACGAGCGGCGGTACGCGAAGAAGGGCGTGCGCAACGCCGTCCACGCCGCCAACACTCCCCTCGCGGCAGCCGTCGCCGGCCTCGACGCGGCCGACCAGCTCGCCGTCGACCGGGCCCTGATCGCGGCCGACGGCACGCCGAACAAGGCGCGTTACGGTGCGAACGCGATCCTCGCGGTCTCCATCGCGGTCGCCCGCGCTGCTGCCGCTTCTCGAGACCTGCCGCTCTGGCAGTACCTCGCCCGCGACCCCTCCGTCCCGGTCCTGCCGGTGCCGTGCATGAACATTATGAACGGCGGCGTCCACGCGAACTGGCAGGGCGCCGACTTCCAGGAGTACATGATCGCGCCGTACGGCGCCCCGACCTTCGCCGAGGCCCTCCGCTGGGGCGCCGAGGTCTACCACGTGCTGAAATCCGTCCTGAAAGCGAAGGGCCACTCGGTCGGCGTCGGCGACGAGGGCGGCTTTGCGCCGGCCGTCGGCTCGAACGCCGAGCCCCTCGACCTGATCGTCGCGGCGATCGAGCAGGCCGGGTACGCGCCCGGCCGGGAGATCGGGATCGCCCTGGACCCGGCCTCGTCCGGCTTCTTCGAGGACGGCGTCTACGAGTTGAAGACCGAGAGGGTGAAGCTAGGCTCGCCCGAGCTCATTGACCGGTACCGGGACCTCGTCGCGGCCTACCCGATCGTCTCGATTGAGGACGGCCTCGCCGAGGACGACTGGACCGGGTGGCAGCAGATGACCGCGGCGCTCGGCGACCGGGTCGAGCTGATCGGCGACGACATCTTCGTCACGAACGTCGAGCGCATCCGGCAGGGGATCGAGACCCGTGCCGCGAACTCGGTCCTGATCAAGCCGAACCAGATCGGGACCGTGACCGAGACCGTCGCGGCCGTCGGGCTCGCCCGCGAGAACGGCTGGGGCGCGATGGTCTCGCACCGCTCGGGCGAGACCGTGGACTCGTTCATCGCCGACTTCACGGTCGCGATGGGCACAGGCAAGCTCAAGACCGGCGCACCGGCACGCGGCGAACGGATCGAGAAGTATAACCAGCTCCTCCGGATCGAGG
>CAYLUL010000151.1:0-3483 GCA_964386835.1 uncultured Methanospirillum sp. | reverse complement strand
CCGCCTTCATCCGGTGATGGATCCGGTCACGCTCCCGGACAGCAGGCGGTCCTCCGCTATGTCGACGAACGCCGTTGCGACGACGGCGGGTACTGCTTCTACCGCCTCCCCGAGCCGAACGCGGCCGACACGCGGTACGCCCTCTCGATCCGGGCCCGGCTCGGCCGGGTGCCGGCCGACCCCGCGACCGTCGTGTTCCTGCGAGCCCTGCAGGGAGCCGACGGATCCTTTCCGAACGTCTTCGTGGCTGACCATGTCCTCGCAGGGCTCGCCCTGCTCGGCGCGACGCCCGCCCGCGACCCCGGCGGCTCCCTCCGGGCCCGGCTCGACGCTCTCGGCGACCACGAGCGGCCGCCCGAGCAGCTCTCCGCGCTGGAAGGCGTGCGCGCCGCGGTCGAAGCCTGCGGGCTGGCCGGTGCATCCATCGGCGACGAAACCCGCGGCGCGGTCCTCCGGCACGTCCGCTCGTTCGGGCATCCCGGCGGCGGGTTCGGCGCCGGCCAGCCGACCCTGGCCGAGACCGCGGACGCGGTGGCGGTGCTGACCCTGCTCGGCCGGCCGGACGAGGCCGCCGGGGCCTCGGCGTTCGTCGCGACCGCAGAGAGCCCGCGAGACGGGTTCCTCTTCCTCGAGCCGGCCGCGGCCCTGGCCCGGGCGAGCCTGCTCATGCGGCAGCCGCTCCGGCACCCCGACCGCCTCCGCGCCTTCGTCCTCGGCCTGCGCCACCACAGCGGCGGGTTCGTCCGGTCCCGCTTCGGCGGCTCGCCCACGCTCGAGTACACGCACCTCGCGGTCGAGACGCTGGCCATGCTCGACGCCATCGAGGGGCCGAGCCTCCAAGATCTCGCGGACCGGTGCCCCTGAGCCGGACTCTCAGCGGAGGGGCGCGACGGGGTTCTGCGCGCAGAGGGCCGCGCGGACCAGGTCCTCGCCCCCGTGCCAGTAGAGGTCGTCGTGCCCCCGCCAGGGCGGCAGGCCCCGGACTACGACGGCCGGCACGCCGTTGTCGCTCTCGCCCATAACCATGTTCGCAAAGCCGGCGCACTCGTCCACGACCGCCTCCTCGGTGATCTTGAGCTCGTGGCCGAAGAGGTCGGTCTCGCCGCGGAAGTCGCGGATCGCGGTCATGCCGGCCCACCCGATCGCGTGGCCGGTCTGGCCCCGGCGGAAGGCCCGGCCGCAGGTGTCGGTCACGATCACGCCGATCCGCCGCCCCGTCTTCTCCGCGACCGCGGCCCGGAGCTCTTCCGCCGCGGCCATCGGGTCCGGCGGGAGCAGGATCACCCGGTCGCCCGCGACGTTGGACTGGTCGACGCCGGCGCGGACGCCGATATGGCCGTGGGAGAGGACCGAGAGGACGAACGGGCACTCGAGCAGGAGCTCCTCCGACTGGTCGAGCACGACCTGGATGAAGCGGGCTCCTCGCCGGTGCGGCCGGCGATCACGGCTGCGCGGGGCGTCGGGGTGACGTCGCCGAGGTCGCGCAGATGGCCCTTCGCCTTCGAGTAGACCGAGGATGCGAGGCAGAGGATGTCGCCGTCGGCGAGCTCGAACCGCTCCGCGATCAGCGCTGCAAGATCGTCGCCCGGCTCGATCAGGGGGAGATCGGCGACGGGGTGGACCGTGATTGCCATACCCGAATGTATGATGCAGGGGCAGCATCAGCGTATCCGGTCCGAAGGTTTGACAAGGTTCGGCACCGGAATGAGATCGGTGATGGAGTTCACCGTCAACCGCGGGTCCCGCTGATAACTCCTACCCCCTCCGAGGAGTACCCCATGGACCCGACGATCTCAACGGACCCTCCTTCACTCGCCGCCGACCTGGCCGACCTCGCCGGCCGTGTCCGCTCCTTCGGCCCGGAGTTCGTCTCGGCGGCCGACCGGCTCGACGCCCTCCTCAGTCGTCTCGACGATGGCTCGTTCCACCTCGCCGTGCTCGGCCAGTTCAAGCGCGGGAAGAGCACGCTCCTGAACGCCCTGCTCGGCGAGGACGTGCTGCCGAGCTCGGTCGTGCCGCTCACGGCCATCCCGACCAGTATCAGGTCGGGGCCGGCGCGGCAGGTCCGGATCGCCTTTACCGACGGCAGGGCCGACGAGGTCCCGGTAGTCCCGGACGCGCCCGCGCTCGCGGCCGTGCTCGCCCGATACGTCACGGAGGAGGCGAACCCCGCAAACTGGCTCGGCGTGCGCGACGTGGAGGTCCTGCACCCGTCGCCGGCGCTGGCCCACGGCGTGGTCCTGATCGATACGCCGGGGATCGGCTCCACGTACGCCCACAACACCGCGACCACGATGGCCTTCCTGGCCGAGTGCGATGCGGCCCTCTTCCTCGTCTCGGCCGACCCGCCGATCACCGCGGTCGAGGTCGAGTTCCTGCGCGAGGTCCGGGGCCGGGTGCCACGCCTCTTCTTCCTTCTCAACAAGGTCGATTACCTCGCCGACGACGAGGCTGCGGCCGCCACGGGTTTCCTTCGCAAGGTGCTCGCCGAGCAGGCCGAGCTCCCGGCCGACATCCCAATCTATCCGGTCTCTGCTCGGCGCGCCCTCAAGGCGCGGGAGGCGGGCGACGCCGATGGATGGCGGGCGAGCGGCTGCGCCGAGATCTCTGACCGTCTTCTCCAGTTCCTGGCTGAGGAGAAGCAGCAGGTCCTCGAGGCATCGGTGCGCCAACATGCGGCCGATATCGCCGGCAAAGTCCTGCTCGCGCTCCGGCTCTCGCTTCGGGCGCTCGCGATGCCGATCGAGGAGCTGGAGGAGAAGAGCGCGCGGTTCGAGGCGACGCTCGCCGAGGCCGAGCAGCAGCGGCGGTACGCGCGGGACATGCTTGTCGGCGAGCAGAAGCGGATGGCCGAGCTCGTGGAGACCCAGGCTGCCACACTCCGGGAGCGGTATCGGGCGCGGCTGACCGGGGTGGCCGAGGCGGCGCTTGCGGAGCGGGGCAGCGAGTCGGCTGCGGTCGAGGCGATGGCTGAGGCGGTCGCGGAGGAGTTCCCGCGGGAGCTCGAGGCGACGGCAGCGATGCTGGACAAGGAGCTCGGAAGACGGTTCCATATCCACCACGAGAATGCGTCACGGCTGATCGGCTCCGTGCGGATGGCCGCGGCCGAGCTCTTCGAGGTGCCGTATCATGTTCCCGGGACCGAGCACCGGTTCGAGCAGCGGTCGCGGGCATGGTGGGTCCGGCGCGATTTCTCGATATCGCCGCTGATCCCGATACCGGCCGAGGTGATGGAGCGGGCGATCCCCCGGCGTCTGCGCGAGTGGCGGGTCCGAGAGCGCCTCGCCCGACAGGCCGAGAACCTCGTCAAAGCGAACGTCGAGAACCTGCGCTGGTCGATGGTGC
This sequence comes from uncultured Methanospirillum sp., assembly GCA_964386835.1. GTDB lineage: Archaea > Halobacteriota > Methanomicrobia > Methanomicrobiales > Methanospirillaceae > UBA288. The sequence goes on along the minus strand of CAYLUL010000151.1, from coordinate 138 downwards.
AGGACCTCGATTCGGCCTTCCGGGCGTTCGCGGCTGAGCTCGATGAGGGGCTGGCCGACGCGGTCTGGGCGACGCACGGGGCGATCGCCGCGGCCGTCGAAGCGCTGGCGCGCATTCCGTACGCAAGCGCTCCCGCCT
>CAYLUL010000150.1:4423-4713 GCA_964386835.1 uncultured Methanospirillum sp. | reverse complement strand
GGGTGAAGAAGAACGTGCTCCCCTCTCCCAGAACTGACTCGACGCGGACCTTGCCCCCGTGCCCCTCGACCACCTTCTTGACGATCGCAAGCCCGATCCCCGTCCCCTCGTACTCATCCCGGGTATGGAGTCGCTGGAACATCACGAAGATCCGGTCGAAATACGCGGGATCGATACCGATGCCGTTGTCCTGGACCGAGAACCGCCAGAACGAACCCTCCCGATGGGCCCGGACACGGATCCTGGCTGGAACATCGGATCGTCGATACTTCAACGCGTTTCCGATAAGG
>CAYLUL010000150.1:0-4413 GCA_964386835.1 uncultured Methanospirillum sp. | reverse complement strand
CAGTTCAAGCTGGGACGGGTCTGCCATCACCACCGGGAGAGGGTCAACCTCCACCGTGTCGCCCTCCTCGCTTCGAGAGACACCGAGCGTGCGAAGAACAGACGTGACCACTGTCCCGGCATCAACGGGTTCCAGGGGTCGCGCCCCCGTATCCACCCGCGATACGAGGAGAAGGTCCTGGATAAGCGCCTGCATCCGGCGTCCACCCTCGACGATGTAACCAAGGTATTCGTCCGCGTCCGTATCGAGTCTGCCCCGGTATCTCCGGTCGACCAGCTGACTGAAACTGACGATTGACCTCAGGGGTTCCTGGAGGTCGTGGGACGCGACGTACGCGAATCGCTGGAGTTCCTCGTTGCTCGCCCGAAGGCGGGAGGCATACTCCTGGAGCGAGTGCTCAACCTGCTTGCGGTCGGTGATGTCGTGGTAGAGGCCCACCAGTCGGATTGATCGACCGTTCGCATCCCGCTGGTGATCACACTTCTCGTGGACCCACCGGACCTCACCACCGCCGCGCCGCACGATCCGGTGCTCGAGATCGAAGCCGTTCTGTCCATCGCAATGATGCCCCGAGTACGCGGCCACCACCGCATCCCGATCGTCCGGGTGGACGGCGCCAAGCAGCGCATCAAAGCTCGGCTCGTGTTCACCGGGCTGAAGGCCCAGGATGCGATAAACCTCGTCAGACCAGGACAGCGTGTGGGTGACCAGGTCCAGTTCCCAGGATCCAAGGTGCGCAATCTCCTCGCCGCGGGCGAGGTGCTCGCGGCTCATCTCGAGCGTTGCAGTCAGGGCGTCCCGTTCAACGAGTGCCCTGGCGAGCCGGAGGTTGCTATACCCGAGCGACGAGATGAGCCCTGCGAGCCGCCGCAGGAAGGTGATACCGCCCTCCACGGTCGCCCGCGGGAGACGGGGAATTGCCCGGATCGCCGTGAGGTAGGCCTCTTCATCGAACCTGTATCGGCGTGCCTGCTCCCTGAAGATGCGTTCGTCTGGCTCCTCGTCCACGAAGAAGAACTGGCCGGAGATGAGCGTCCCGAGACGGCGACCTCCAAGCATGATCGGTGAGGCGATGTCCCAGAGGTTGTTTCTGCACCGGTACAACCGGGATTCGCCTGGGGGGATGTCACCCGAAAGAACCAGGTCACTCTCGATGCAGTTCTGAAGGGTTTCAGGATTGACCCGGTGAAAGTCCGCGCAGCACGGTTGCCACCGGGTCCCGACCACGACACGCCCCCGGGTATCGACGAGACCGGCCACCACCCCGGTGAGCCGCTGGAACTCGTCCAGCAGTGCCTGCATGGTGTCGGGATCAAGGATATCGACCAGGTCCAGGTCCGGCAGGTCATCACCCGGTGAAAGAAGGCGTTTGAGGGTGCGGCGGACCCGCTGCTCGCTCTCCGAGAGTGCCTCGCGACTGAGGGCAAGGGCATCGAGTTGCTGGCGGAACTCCTCCTCCTGTGCCAGGAGTTCCTCGTTCTGCTGGGCGAGTTGCTCCGCCATCGCCTCGTGTTCGCGAGCTTGGGCCTCCGCCCGGGTCCGTCGCTGGAGCTCGAGATCGAGGGACCGGTTGAGGTCGGTGACATCGGACCAGGCCGAGAGGACGCCGACCTCGACCTCACCGATGATCACGCGTGAGGCGGCGGCCCGGATCGAGAAGGAAGAACCGTCGGAGCTGGTGACCAGCAGCGAACTCTCAGCGGCACTCCTGCCGTCCAGCACCTGCGCCGCGGGGAGCTCACCGGGAGTGAGGGCTGTCCCATCGGGATGGCGGATGGCCAGGTGTTCGATCACCTGTTCCATCGAACGCCCGTCAAGCGATCCACCGATCATCGCTTCGGCTGCGGGGCTCGCTGAGACGACGATGCCATCGTTTCCATAGAGAAAGACCGGGAAAGGAAAGGCGGTGATGATGCCTCGGGCGTCCGACGAGAGAGAGGGTCCAGGACCGGGTGCCGTATCACCGCTGTTGAACCCATTCCTATCCGGTAGCACTGGGACCCCTGTACTACCGTGGCAGGGTGGAGGGAAAAAGGTTCAGAAATCGTTCTGAGAGATGCAAAGAATCGTTCAGGAAACGGGGGCGGACAGACGAGTGATCACACGCTCGATCACCAGCGGGTTCCGCGGTAGGTAGATGTGACAGTACTGGAGTGGGGGCACGGATTCGTCCAATTTGGGGACGACCAGGTCGAGGGGCACCCCGGAGAGGGCGGACTCGGCATGGGCGACGCACCCGTCCCCTTCCAGGACCGGGCGCGCCACCTCCCCGTCGTGCTTCCAGGTCCGGCCCCCAAACCACGGGAAGAAACCGGGGTCTCCTGTGGGATTCCCCGTTACGATGACATCGTAGAGGATGTCCGGACGGAGTCCCGCAGAGCGGAGGCGCTGCATCGCCGTCGCGTTTGGACGGACGTCCTGGACGATCGGATCGTCAAGGGCGTCGAACCCCTCGGGGACGAAGATGCCGGCGAGCCGCTGGATGAGCGTCGGGCCTTCCCGGGGGTCGCTGAAGAGCTCGGCGAGAGCCGAACCGTTGTTCGGCGGGCCGAGCCCGATGAGCCGTCGGACATGCGCCTTCCTCGCGATGCCGTCCGCCACTTCGAGGTACTCCCGGGCGATGCAGGTCCCGAACGAATGGCAGACGATGTCGACCGGGCCGTCGTATCCAGTCTCGTCCCGCTGCTCTCCGATGAACGACTCGAGGGCCGCCGCCCGCCCATGGAGCCCCTGGGCGACCAGCTGAGAATGGTCGAACCGCCAGCAGGGTCGCGATACGGCTTCCAGTCGGGGGGCGAGACGGTTCCAGACTCCCGGGTGACTGTTCCAGCCGTGCACCAGTACGACAGGGCACCCCGTTGCACCGGACATGGCCTTCCTATCCTGTTCCATCCTCGTACCTTCTACTGTGAAGAACCTGCCGAAGAAACGATCGATCCAGGCGAGCATCCCTGCATTCAGACCTGATGGTTGAAGAGAAGGGTCACGTGCAGGATGGTTGTCCGACAAGGGCCGGCACTGGTGCATCGGGGGACGAAAGAACAGATCAGGGTGAGATGATCGACTCGTGAACAGCCCGGAACGCGCGAATCACCCGGACTCGCCCACAGGTCCGAACGAGGGGAGGAGGGGCGGTGGCGCCCTGTCTGAGGACCGACCGGAGATGGCCGGAGCCACTGCCCTCATCACGTTTCACTCCGCAAGCGGGTTAAAGACGTTCTCGTAGATCTGGTCGTCGCCGGTGTTCGCCAGGCGACGGCGCTCCGTCTTCTCCTCGACGAGTGCCAGGATCGGGAGCTTCATGTCCTGTCCGGGCTTGTAGCCGAAGATCTTCGAGAGCTCGACCTGGTTCGCGTGCATGATCCGCGCGTTCGGGATCTCCATCGGGCAGTTCTCCTCGCACTGTCCGCAATTCACGCACGAGTCCGCCACGTGGGCGAGGCGGATCAGGTGGAACATTGGGCTGACCGGGAGACGGCCCGGCGGGACGAGCGCCGGGTTCTTGGTGCTGCACGACTCGCAGTAGCAGATCGGGCAGTTCTCAATGCAGGCGTAGCACTTGATGCAGCGGCTCGTCTCACCGAGGATGAAGCGAAGACGGTCGTCGCCCTCGCCGAGCCCCTCAAAGTCGTGGGCACGCCACTTGTCGGCGAGCTTGAACATCGCCTTCTCGATCTTGCCCCGGATCTCGATCCCCTTCGGGTTCGCGGCTTCGGTCGAGATGGCGCCGGCAGCGGCTGCCTTGTTGACAAGGTCCGCGCCCTTCTCGCTGCAGACCTCGAGGAAGGTCGCCTTGCCAGCCTTCTCTCCGATGACACCCCAGTTGCCGGCGGCGATGTCCGCCTGGCGTGGAACCTTCATGGTGCAGCGGCGGCAGTTTGGACGGCGACCGTAGCCCTCTTCCTCGAGCTCGTCGATCGAGATGCCCTTGTGCTGGCCATCCGCGGTCTGGATGATGAACTGGCCCTTGTCGATCTCCTCCTTTGCAACGGTGTCGGGGTCGACGCCGAACTTCTCGGCGATCATCTTCCGGGCGGTGACCGGGGAGACCGATCCACCGCAGTTGACACCGATCAGGAAGAGGTTGTCCAGGTTGATCTGGCCGCGCTTGGCCAGCTCGTAGATGCCCATCGCGTCGCAGCCCTTCACGGTGACGCCGATCTTCTTGTCCTTGGCACCGTTCAGGTACTTCTTGATCAGCTTCGACATCAGGAGCGTGCCGCAGTGGAGCGAGCCCGCCGTGTTGTCGAGGTCCTTCGGGTCGGTGACCAGGACCGGGACGGCGTCGTAGAGGTCGTACCCCTTCTTGACGGTGAAGACCGCGTCCACGATCTTGTTCTCGAGGGCATACTTCCAGAGGCCGGTGACGGCTCCTCCGCACTCCGCCTTCGCCGCGGTGTTCAGGTCATTGGT
>CAYLUL010000149.1:0-4753 GCA_964386835.1 uncultured Methanospirillum sp. | reverse complement strand
GGCGGCTTTCCCTCGGTCTTCTGGGGGACGAGCGCCGCTGCCCCCCATGCAGCGGGCATCGCCGCGCTCGTCTGGTCGGGCAACCGCTCCGCGCCGGAACGGGATGTCCGGCGGGCGCTTCTTGCATCGGCCGATGACCTCGGGCCCGCTGGACGCGATTCGGGCTTCGGCACGGGAATTCTGAACGCCACAGCGATGCACGCCCTCCTTTCACCAGTCCCGGTCGGGCCGGTCGTCAATCGTCTCCCAGGGGGCGGAATGCCGCAGGACCTGGATAAAGACGGGTACTATGAGGATGTGAACGGCAACGGTCGTGCGGACTTCGCGGACGTGGTCCTCCTCTTCAACCAGATGGACTGGGTGTCTGAGAACGCGCCGATCAGCGCCTTCGACTTCAACGCGAACGGCCGGATCGACTTCGCCGATATCGTTCGCCTCTTCGAACGGCTCTAGGTACACGAGCGCGATCGTCGTGACGCGGCAGGTATCTGCCGTCGCCTCGACACATCTCGCCGCCTTGTCGGTGACCCGACCCCTTCACGGGACTCGTCCGGTACGGCATCGGTCCACGCTCCGGCGCCCCTGATCCCCCGACTCCTCCCCGGCGGTGTCGGTCCATTCCAGCCCGCTGGGCCTGAAACCGATACGGAGCTCGCTGAGGCTTCGATTGGAGGCCATCCGGACCAGGACTCGAAGCCCCGAGAAATAGCCCGTTCTTCGACCCTTCGTGGGGCGGACGCGGGTCTATATGGTCACGGGTCAAATCCTTCATCGAGAAACCCGGGATTATGGCGCGCACGCTTCCCACCCTGCTCATCCTGCTCGTTTTCGTCCTGGTACTCTTCGCTCTCCTCGGCGGTTTTTCCCGGTTCTCTCCCGGTTCACCCCAGGTCGATGGGGGGATGCCGACGCCCGGATCGTCGGCCACGATCACGACCGCGACGACGAGGGGGATCTCCACCCCGATCCCGATCGCCCCGGTCTCGATCACCGCTTCTCCCTCCCCGACCCCGGTCCTGCTCCCCCTCCCCCGGGGGCCCCTGGTCATCCATTTCATCGCCGTCGGGTCCGGAGATGCGGTCCTGATCGAGACCCCCCGGGGACGCACCGCTCTGGTGGATGCGGGGCCTGTGGACCAGGGACCCGATCTGCTCCGGTATCTCCGGTCCATGGGCGTGACCGAGCTGGACCTCCTGATCGCCACTCACGCCCACGCCGACCAGGTCGGGGGGATGCCTGCTCTTGTCCAGAGTCTCGTTCGAGTTGGACATTTCCTTGACGGGGGCCTTCCCGAAGGCCATCCAGCGGCGCATGAACGGCTCCTTTCGACGCTCGAGGCGTCCAACATCACCCGCTCGGAGCTCCGGGCAGGGCAGCGGGTGCACCTCGACCCGGAGGTCTGGCTCGACGTCCTGAACCCGTCATCTGATCGCTCCGGAGATCAGCACGAAGATTCGCTGGTCCTTCGCCTGGTCTCTGGCGGGACATCGGTGCTCCTGACGGGTGGTCTCGGGCCGGGTTCCGCCGAACGGCTTCTCGCATCGGGCGAGGTCCTCACGGCGGATGTGCTCCAGGTGCCGCGCCAGGGCGAGCCTGGGGCCGCCGCACCGGCGTTGCTTGAATCGGTCCGTCCGCGGTACGCGGTGATCAGCACGGGGAGTCCTCCGACGAGCCGGGTCGATGACCGGCTGGTTCAGAACCTGCTCACCCTTGGGTCGAAGGTCTATCTGACGAACTCGTCCGGGACCGTGGCCTTCTCCTGCAACAGCACGGTCTGCCAGCCAGTCCGGGGCACACCATTTGTACCCAACCTGCCAGCCGACCGCGATGCTCCCTTGCCATCATCGACCCCGACCCCCTTCCTGCTTGAGCCGCCGTACCCGCCGCCCTTCACAGTCGCACCGACGGTGACGGAGCCCTGGCCCACGGTCACGGCACTGGGGAGTTCGGTTCGCCTCGGCGGTCTCGACCTCGCCGCCCAGAGGGTCCTGGTCCTGAATACCGGCAGCAGCCCGGTGAACCTGACAGGCTGGTTGCTCGGCAATGGCAACGGGTCTGCGTCGTTCCGCTTCCCGGTCTACGATCTTCCGGCGGCCGAAACGGTCCTCATCCAGGTTGGGAGAGGGGTTGACGGGAACGGGGTGCTCTTCTGGGATGCGAGCGGCGTCTTCGACCCTGCCGGGGATCGGGCCTACCTGTACGACGTGGATGGTCACCGGGTCGATAGCGCGAGCGGGGGCTCCGTCCTGACCATTCCGCCCACACCCTGGGACGTCACTCCACTTCCGTCTCTGGCCCCCGGATGAAATCGTCCTCTCCGATTTTGCTCAGTGGGCGCTGATCTTAACCGGGTTGAGAGGCTCACGTAATGGTGTACTAAAAAAGGGGACTATCGGCCACGTATCCTGGAACCGTGGGGTCTCAGGGTTGTTCGGAAGGAATCGGTCAACGGGGGGACGTTGTATCGGACATGGTGCTCTCCGGGATGCTGTCCCGCTTGGAGCCCCCGCCTCCACGAGATGCCTCTCCTCCTGCTCGAGCGACCCGCTCTCTGGTCTTTTCGTCCGCTGCCTGGAGCCCGCGCTTCTCGTGCGGCGCCTCTCCTCCGGCCCGAGCAACCCGCTCTCTCGTCTTCTCGTCTGCTGCCTGGAGGCCTCTCACCCTGTGGGGCGCCTCTCCTCCTGCTCGAGCGACTCTCTCTCTCGTCTTCTCGTCTGCTGCCTGGAGTCCGCGCACCCTGTGGGGCGCCTCTCCTCCTGCTCGAGCGACCCTCTCTCTCGTCTTCTCGTCTGCAGCCTGAAGCCCTCGTTTCATATGCCGGGCTTCGCCGCCTGCTCGGGCCACTCGCTGCCGCGTTGCTGCGTCGGCGGATGCCAGTCCCCGGTTTTTCTTACCTGAACTTCCCTTCTCATCCATGGTTCGCTCTCCGATGCCTGCCTGATGATCGATCAGTCTCGACGGCGAGTGTTATTGCTGCAGATGTCATATATACTTTCTGATATACTTTCATGTTTTTTAACTTATTGAGGTCCCCTAAAACCTATTGAATCTTGATATGTTCCTTCAAAAGAAACCCGATGATCGATCGCTCGATGGAAAAAAGGGTGGTCTGGGGTCGATCCGGTCGTCTAGGCGGCCATGGCGCCGGCCGGGACCGTCCCGGTTGCGCCGGCGGGGCTGATCGGGGTGAAACCCTCAGCCTGCAGCACCGCCGCCCCTTCGGGGCCTGTCAGGAGGCGCACGAAGGCTTCCCCGAGTTCGGGGTTCTTCGCGACCGATGGGACCGTGATACCGTACGTGATCGGCATTCCTGCCTCGGTCGAGCCGTCGGGGCGCTTCACCTCGACCTTTCCATACTCAGCCTCGTGAGCGGGGTCGGACAGGTCGATCTCGGTGGGCAGGGTGACGTAGTTGAACCCGTTCTGGACCGCGTTGGACCGGTAGGTGAAGACATAGTCGACCTTTCCGGTCTTGAGTAGGTCCGTGTAACTGGGGTCACCGGTCTTCGGGATCACCAGGGTCACACCGTCCGGCGTGGGCTTCGCGACGTCGATGGTGGTCTTGTCGTTCGCGAAGGTGTAGGTGATCTTCGAGTGGTCCCCGACCAGGCTCTTGAAGATGGTGTTCTTACCGTAGTGCTTCTCGGCTAGTTTGATCACCATGTACGAGCGGTAGCCGCCGGGGTCCGAGGTCGGGTCCGAGGTGGCGTAACTGACGTCCTTCCGGTCGAGGATTTCGTACCAGTTTTTGGCCGTGATCTCTGAGGCGTAGTCCGAGGTCGTGTTGTTGTAGGCGAGCACCATCGCATTGCGGGCAAAGGAGAGCATCCAGCTGGCGTTGTTCGGGAACATCAGCTTCGGGATCAGGTAGGCATCAGCCGATGCGACGGCATCCGCCTTCGCATTCGTCTTTGTCACCTTCTCGATCTGGGTGACGGAGGCGCCCGTGTAGATACCGAGCTCCGCGCCCGTTGTGTTGGCGTCGAAGGTCTTCTTCAGCTTCGCGAACGGCGATGCAAGGCTTCCTGCTGCGTAGATGAGCACCGGCTTCGTTGCGGTTGCCGGTGTCGAGCTGTCGACCTTGAACTCTTTCGCCTTCTCGGCCGTCATGGGCGAGAAGAGGCCCTTGCCGTACTGTTCCTTGCCGAAGTCAGCGATCTTCGCCTGCGTGTCGGCGGAGATCAGGAAGTCGATGTACTGGTTGGCTGCTTCGAGCGATGCCGTCGCGTTGCCTTTCTGCACCACGGTGATGGCGGAGTAGATGTTGAGCAGGCTCGCACCCTCGGTAATCAGAGGGGTCAGCTTCAGGTTGCCCTTGTACGCGAGGAAGGTTCCCTCGTCCGACAGGGTATATGCTCCCTTCTCCGAGGCCATCTGGAGGGTCTCGCCCATACCCTTGCCGGCCTCGACATACCATGCTCCGGACTTCTGGACATCGGTCGCATAGTTCACCTTCGCCTTGCCCCAGATCGTCTTCTCGGCCGAGTGAGTTCCCGAGTTGTCACCACGCGAGACGAAGACGACACCCTTGTTGCCGGCCTTGCCGTCCTTCATCAACTTGGTGAACGCCTCCTCGGGGGTGAGCCCCTTGATCCCGGCGGGATCACTCTCGGGACCGACGATCACGAAGTAATTGTAAGCGAACGAGCGCCGGTTGACGCCGTTGCCTCCCTCCATGAACGTGGTCTCCTGCGAGGGAGAGTGGACGAGGAGCAGGTCCGCGTCACCGCGCTTGGCGAGTTCGATCGCCTTGC
>CAYLUL010000148.1:4658-4877 GCA_964386835.1 uncultured Methanospirillum sp. | reverse complement strand
CCATCGGCTGTGTACTTTTCAATGCGGCCACTTGCCGGGTCCATCATGAATACGTTCCCGGCGCCGTCCACTGCTACTCCTACCTTCCCCTCTACTCCAGAATCATCTGTCATTTCCATCACCAGTCAAGTCTTCTCCTTGATGGATTCATAAATATTTCTTTCCTTTTTATCTGCAATAGGGCAAAAATTGCAGAAATGCTACTGATCCTGCCATGTG
>CAYLUL010000148.1:0-4648 GCA_964386835.1 uncultured Methanospirillum sp. | reverse complement strand
AGATGATCCTTCGACACTGAAAAATATTTGAACGCCCTGACCGATGAGGGAGGTCTGTCTCTGTATCCCCTTCGGGTTCCCGATTTATGCCTCTGCAAACAATCCGCTTGAATGATTTCTGTCTTCCACTGCCGAAATCCTAATTACACCCCCCGCCGACCATCAGGGCATCCGGTGACGTTATGATCTACACCCTCACCCTCAACCCAGCTCTCGACCGGACAATCCATGTGGACAACCTCAGTTGCGACGTTGCTAATCGTATCGTGGAGGAGTTCCGATTTCCAGGAGGAAAGGGAATCGGTGTCTCAAAAGTTCTCACAGCCCTCGGTACTCCGAACGTTGCTCTCGGGTTCGTCGGTGGTTTTCGCGGCGACGAGCTCGAGGCCCTGCTGATCGGTGAGGGAGTACAGTGCTCGTTCGTCCGGATTCCAGGTGATACTCGATCGAATATCGTGATACGGCAGCACACGTCGGACTGCCAGATGCTCCTGAACTCGAAAGGACCCGAGGTCGAGCCATTGGCGATCATGACCCTGCTCAGGCAGCTCCGATCCCTGCCAGATCCTGACTTTCTCACGATTGGAGGCTCCTTACCCCCGAACATCAAACCGGCAATCTATCGGAAATGCATCGAAATCGGACAGGAGATCGGTTGTCGAGTTCTGCTCGATGCCGATGGAGAGGCCCTCGTCGGCGGAATTCGAGGACGACCGTTCGCAATCAAACCCAATGTCCACGAGCTCTCGAACCTGGTTGGCCGACCCCTGAAGGGGGTTGAGGATGTTCTTACAGCGAGCGAATCCCCGCTCGATGCTGGCGTCGAGGTTGTGATCGCTTCGATGGGGCCCGATGGAATCGTCCTCTCAACCCGCGATTTGGCCGTTCACGCGGTCCCCCCCAGCGTCGAGGTGGTCAACACCATCGGAGCGGGGGATTCGGCGGTTGCTGGGTTTATCCATGCGCTCACAAACGGGATGCCGTACGACCGGGCAGTATGCTGGGCTGTCGCTGCAGGGACGGCCACAACACTTCACGAGGGGACGGCATTGGGCCGGCGGGAGGATATCGAACGTCTCCTCGAAGAGGTGACAGTGACCATTCTCCGTTAAAACTGGCCGGCAACGACGACGAAAAGCGGGGTGATGGGTACCGGCGGGTTGTCGATGGTGCCGATAGCAACCCGTTCGTCGGGGTATCCAAGGGACTCGCAGACGGCAATCCGGGCATTGGGCGACTCCTCCCGGAGCGCTTCGGCGAGGGCTGCCACAGAAAAGGCGGGATCAGCGATAAGAAAGGCCGTCCGTCCCCGTGCCACCTCGGCGCGAGTTTCTGCACAGGCGGCGGCGTGATCTCTTCCATGGGCGGTGAGAACGATCACATGGGTCCAGGAGAGATGGAGGCGGGCGAGGGTCACCTGGAGCGATGAGATCCCGGGCACAATCTCTCCGGCGAGGTATCCCAGGCCCGAGAGCATCGGGTCGCCGGTGGAGAGGACCACCGCCCCGTCCCCGAGGTTTCGCAGACCGCGGTAATCATCTATCTCCTGAACCAAGCACCCGGGACGAATTGCCCGGGAGGCGAGTTCAATCGCTCGAGCTGACCCATGTACCTCCTCCGCTTCGTGGATCACCCGAACCGCCTCCTCGGTCAGCATCCCGGGTCCGCATCCAACTCCGACGATCTTCATGGACCCTCCGCGATAATAACACCCGAACGGTCGATCAGGACAATCCGGAGCCCGGGAAAGCGAACGGCTGCCTTGGCGAAGGCCTCTTCAATCGCTGCTTTCGATTCGGGCAACACAATCAGTTCCTCCACGGTCGGGATCCGATAGTGGTCCAGGATCTCAGGCCACAGGTGCTTCAGGATAAGGGCGGGGAGTCCGAAGAGGATCACCGATCCCTGGACTGACGATAGTCCTTCCCCGATTCTTCCACCGATAAGCACCACCTCTTGGTCAGGATACCGTCGACGAGCGTGGGCGAGCCCGATTCGTCCGGTCGTCAGCACGACCTTGTCGGCACGACCGATACGATCCAGAGCAGACTCCGCTAGGTGATCGTCCCAGGGTTCCACCAGCCCGGTCGTCCCGAGGATCGATATGCCGCCCTCAATCCCAACACGAGAGTTCAGTGTTCGGGTGGCAATCGACTCCCCTTCGGGGACAGTGAGGGTCACGCGAGCCCCATCGATGCTGACCTCCGAACATGCCTCTTCGACTGCCCGTTCGATCGCTCGCCTGGCTGCCTCGCTGATCGCTGCCTCTCCACGATGGAATCGAGGTGTGTCCCGGGCGTATCGGCCAATGCCCAGACCGGCGAAGAGCTCGGTGGATGGACTTGGTTCTGCTTGTGCCTCGACGAGAATTCCAGCCGTGACGTCGCTCGGATAGTCTCCCGGGTCTTTCCGGCACCTCCCGACCCCCCCGGACCCTTCTGCCGGTACCTGCACGATGATACCGCAGGGAAGGCGAAGACCCACGCTGAGGCATGGGGACCCAAGGGACAGGACCGCAGCCTTCGCCGCCGCTGCCGCCGTGGTGCCGGTGGTGAACCCCCGTCGGAGGACGGTACCGTCCGCGGTCAGGACACCCAGTCCTGAAGCGGCAAGTTCCAGCGCCTCGGGTGAGGTGCAGGTCTCCACCCAGTGATCAGGGTACGGAAAACAGGTGATCGGATCGATCATGCCCGACGCTCGGCGCCGATCGTGATGATCTCGTTGATCGCAGCGACCGCAACGGGAGTGCCCCCACGAGTCCCTTCATTGGAGATCGATGGGATCTCCAGGGTCCGGAGGAGGGCCTTGGACTCGGCCGCGTTCACGAAACCGACCGGAGTGCCGATCACGAGAGCTGGTCGATATCCCTTCAGAACCAGGTCGCAGAGGACAAGCAGGGCTGAAGGGGCGTTGCCGATCACGACGATGGCGCCATCAAGCCGGTCGCCAAGTGCGAGGAAGCCAGCCGAAGTGCGGGTGATCCCCGCGGCAACAGCTTGATCTGCGCCGTAGTCAAGCGCACAGATGACCTTCGAGGCATGGCCCCGTTTCTGGATGCCGACCTCAACCATGCGAATGTCGACGAGAATCGGTGCACCTGAATCAAGGGCCGCAAGGCCGGCCTCGATGGGTTTTTCACGGAACCGAAGCAGGTCTGCCATGCCCAGATCGCCGACCGCAATCGAGCAACGCTGACGGACTCGATCCTCCAGGGTCTCGTCTCCCAGTTCGGCGCGGGCGTACTCGCGGCTGCGCCGGGAGATCGAGAGCGCCTCAGGTGTCGTCGCGCCCAGGTCAGTATACGTATTTTCGGTGATATCCCCGCGGGGTGATGATGCCATTGCCTCCCTCCTTTGTGATGATGCGACTCTCGTCGTTCCCGATGATCACGATTGTCTTCATGTCCACCTCGTCCTCGACGGATTCGAACGCCTGGAGTGTGGTTACGAATACCTGTTCGCCTGGCCGATAGGCGTTTCGGACGATGCCGATCGGAACCGTGCCGGGCAGGTGCCGCCGAGCGGCCGCGATTGCAATCGCCAGGTTGTGTGGGCGTCCCCGACTCTTTGGATTGTACAGAGCGATCGGCACCCCCATCGCGAAGGCATGATCGAGTCGCTGCTCGATCACCTCGAGAGGGGTGAGCAGGTCAGAGAGACTGATCACACAGAAGTCGCCCGAGAGCGGCGATCCCAGCAACGCCGCCGCACCGTTCGCCGCGGTGACGCCGGGCACCACCTCGAACGGCACTGGCTCAGACTCGTGGTCGATCACCTCCAGCACGATGGATGCCATGCCGTAGACACCGGCATCTCCGCCGGAGACCATAACGATTGTCTTTTCACGTGCGAGCGCGACCGCGCGCCGTGCACGGTCGACCTCTTCGCCCATCCGGCTCATGATCACGTCCTTCCCTTCGATCAGGGGCCGGATCTGTTCAAGATAGGTGTCATTGCCGATAACACAGTCGGCCTCATCCAGGGCGGCTCGAGCCCGACCGGTCATCTGGTCGATGGCGCCGGGGCCAATCCCGACGATCACCAGTCTACCGGGCGATGGCAACGGTCACCCTCCCGAACACAGTCTTTCTCATACACCACTCCTGTCGCCGGGCAAGCGCCAACGCAGATGGCTCGGCGACCCCTACAAGCCCGATAAGCCCTGCCTTGGACGGGCCACAGCCCTCGACCTGGTTGAGAGTAACATCGTCCAACAGGACAAGTGAGCCGCCGAGGCGGGCAATCCCCTCAGCGAGGCCAGGTTCGTCTCGCTTCTGGATGGTCGTCGCGTAGGCGAAGACCTCGTCTGGATGAATACCGGCGCTGGAGAGCGCTTCGTTCAGGGCTGTTTCGATCTCGTCGGCCCTGACGCCACGCCGACAACCGACTCCGACCACGTACTCCGCCTTCGGGAGAAGGACCGAGACCGCCGGGCCCGCGACCACGATCGCCGGCCCGGTGATATGAAGTACCGGGACATCCCCATTCAGTTCGGCCGCGTTCACCTCCCGGGTTGAGTCCCGGTTCACAATCTCGTGCCCGAGAGAGCGGGCGATTCCTTCGACCGATGGCCGCCCCAGGCACTCGGTCGCCGTGGAGAAGACGGCCGTGATCCCGAGCGCGTCTTCGAGGCGCCTGGCCAGGGCGTT
>CAYLUL010000147.1:4140-4903 GCA_964386835.1 uncultured Methanospirillum sp. | reverse complement strand
CCGTCCCGGTTCCGTCCCCTGTTGCATCGGCCGACTGCACGGCGAACGTGACTGGTGGGCTGGCCCCACGGGCGCCGGTGGCCCACTTCAACCTGAGCCGGGAGTCCGGCCCGGCTCCACTCTACGTCCGGTTCACGGATGGGTCGGAGAACGCCGCCTCCTGGCTGTGGAACTTCGGCGGGTTCGCCTGGACAACGGCCCAGAACCCATCCGTCGTCTTCCGCCGGCCCGGAATCCACGAGGTGTCGCTCACCGTGAAGAACCCGTGGGGCACCCCGGTCACCACACCGAACGTGACGGTCAGCGGCGAGTTGACCGGACGGACGGGAGAGCCGCCGGTCGCGGTCGTCGGTCGACCGGAGCCCCCCGACGTGGCCGGTGGGGTGATATGTAATGGCTTCACCCCTCCGCCAACCCTGCTGGCCATGGTGGACCGTCGCCCATGTCTTCCAGCTCCTTTTCAGCCGTATGGAAAGCATCGATATCCGATTAACCTTGATCTCTACGACTGCTGTCTCCTACCACGGTTCGTCACACCACCATTGCCAATAGACCGAACGGCCTTGTCACCATCTGTCGTTCATGGTCCACGGCTGTTGACATCGCCGAGGTCTATGGTTCGGCCTCACCTGGCACCTGATGAGGTCGAATCGAGGGACAAGAGCAGGAACAGACCAATGCTGTCCTGCCACGGTTGGGATGCAGACGACGGGTCTTCGGTGCCTTGTGCTGGTCAGACCTTTCAAGGGTGGGCGATCGTACC
>CAYLUL010000147.1:0-4130 GCA_964386835.1 uncultured Methanospirillum sp. | reverse complement strand
ACCCCGGGCATCTCGTCGGGGCCGGTGTTGATATGGAAGGTGTGCCCTGCGCTCCTGATCCGGGTTTTATTGCGGACGACGAGCAGATCCATACAGGCCTCTACGGAGAGAGATCCATGGACGACGCACCCCGGGCTCACGATGCGGAACGGAACGGAATGCTACACCACCCGGACATGGCCTCCATCAGTATGGCGGCCGCCCATGCCCGTCTCTCTCCCGTCCGCGCCGGACGGCCGGGAATTCACCTGCTCATCGTCGACATGCAGGTGGACTTCTGCCACGCCGACGGTGCACTCTTTGTTCCGGGAGCCCAGGAAGACCTCCAGCGGCTTATCCGATTTATCCGCCGCCATGCGGAGCAGATCGACGGCATCACCTGCTCACTGGATTCGCACCTCCCCCTGCAGATCTTCCACCCAGCCTGGTGGGCTGACAGGAACGGAGAGCATCCCCCGCCTTTCACCGTGATCGGGCACGAAGACCTGGTCGATGGGACCTGGATCCCTCTGCTGGAGCCCGAGTGGTCGGCCCAGTACATCTGGAGCCTGCAGCAGCTCGGCCGGAGCGAACTGACCATCTGGCCCTATCACTGTCTTATCGGTAGCCCGGGTCACTGTCTTGACCCCGATCTCCTCGCCACGGTCCTCTGGCATTCCCTGGCCCGAGGCATCCAGCCCAACTGGTGGATGAAGGGCAGTATTCCCGGGACCGAGCACTACTCAATACTCCGACCTGAGATCCCCGTGCCGGGGCATCCTTTTGGCACGGAGGGCCGCGAGCTCCTCGACCTGCTCGAGACGTCGGATCTCATCTTCATCGCAGGCGAGGCGAAGAGTCACTGCGTGCTCGAGACCGTCGAGGACCTGGTGGAGGAGTGTGCCGATCGCCCGGATGTCCTTGACAGAGTCTTCGTGCTTCAGGACTGCACGAGCTCCATCCGTCAGCCCGAGATCGACTTCGATGCCCTGACCAATGCACGCTTTGCCGAGTTCTGCCGGAAAGGGATTCACCTTATTGATAGCACCGATCCCCTGCCACTGTGACGTGGGTTAACGAACCGGTCATAAATCAATCCGACAGGGCGCGGTCGGCCCAGGTGAAGCGCTGCCTGAAGAGCTCGTTGCGGTCCTGGAATGGTTTCCCTATCAGACAAGAGGCTCTATCAACCCCGGGTCAGGTGGACACCGCTGTTCTGTGACGCGCAATTCCGAATCTTTGTAATACTTGGTGTACGTGCCCCTGCGCATCGACCGGAGGCAGCAGATGCAAGAGCTCGACCTTCAATTTCACTCATCTAAGCCACCCCTTCCCCCGGTCGGCACAGCGGCACGTCTCTACTCCACTGGAGATCGAGTTCCCTCATCGATCGTGGGAAACCGCGGCAGCCCTGGGATCAGGGTCCGGCACCTCTCTCAATGGCCCGGTTCCGGAGCCACATCCCGGCCCTGATCCACTCGACGTAGCGGTCCATCCAGTTCTGGAGGTACGGCCGGCTCGCCTCGCCGATTCCACCCGCCTCGTCAAAGAGTCCATCTCGTACCTGGATGTACGCCTCGGGCTGGCCCTGCGTTGGAACGTCCAGAAATGAGAGGATGCTGCGCAGGTGTTGCTGGGCCATGGCCGTGCCGGTGTTGCCCGGCGAAACGCCCAGGACGCCGGCGGGCTTCCCGGCCCAGGCGCTCTGACCCGGCGGTCGCGAACCATGGTCAAGCGCATTCTTGAGCACGCCTGGTATCGACCGGTTGTACTCTGGAGTGACAAAGAGGAAACCATCGGCGCGGGCGAGCTCGCGCTTCAGCCGTTGAACCGACTCAACCGGGTGCTCGTCGTGATCCTGGTTGTAGAGCGGCAGGTCTCCGATCTCAACCTGGTGGAACGAGAACTCTGGTGGTGCCAGCCGCACGACGGCGTTCGCAAGCCTCCGGTTGAACGAGTCCTTTCTCAGGCTTCCAACGATGACCGCGATATGGTGCTGTTCCATGATTTCGAACTCGCAGTTTGCCTGGATAAACCTATGCCGGGTCTCTCACAGGAACGGGGGCAGTGACACCACCTGCACCCTTATCGCTTCCTGGGTGCACCCTGGAGCATGGTAGATGTACGCGAACCGATGGAGGTGCGTGAGGCCCGGCCGACGATGGAAGGTGCCGGGGTCCGGCTCCGACGGGGGTTTGGCTTTGCCGAGGTCCCGCGGTTTGATCCGTTCCTGATGCTCGACGACTTTCGGAGTGACCGGCCCGAAGAGTATCGTGCCGGGTTTCCGTTGCATCCGCACCGGGGTATGGAGACCGTGACGTACATGCTCGAGGGCCAGGTCGAGCACGCCGACAGCATGGGCAACGCCGGCACGGTTGGAGCTGGCGCTGTGCAGTGGATGACGGCTGGCTCGGGTGTCGTCCACGAGGAGATGCCAGGCCATGTCGACGGTCGAATGGGAGGGTTCCAGCTCTGGGTGAACCTGCCCGCTGAGAAGAAGATGATGAACCCGCGGTACCAGGAGATCGCGGCAGAGGCGATCCCGACGGTCCGCCGGGATGGTGCAGCAGTCAGGGTGATCGCGGGCGAGCACAGCGGGATCCGCGGGCCAGTTGCCGAGATCGTCGCGGATCCAACCTACCTGGACGTCACGCTCGCACCCGGTGTGACCTTCGAGCACCCGACGAACCGGACAATGACCGCCTTCGCCTATATCCACGGTGGCAGTGCGGCCTTCGGCACGAATGGGGTGGCCATTGGGAACGCCCATGTGGTCCGGCTCGGCGACGGCGACGTGATTCGAGCCCGTGCCGGCCTGGAGGGCGCGCGATTCCTGCTCGTCGCGGGCTGTCCGATCGGCGAGCCAGTGGCCTGGAGGGGGCCGATCGTGATGAACACGAACGCGGAGCTCAGCGTCGCCTTCGAGGAGCTGCGGGCGGGGACCTTCGTCAGAAAGCAGCAGTAGGCGCCCGAACCGTCGCCGGTGTCGGCGCCGCGGTGCCGGGCGGTGGTGGAACCCACTCCTGGGTACCATCAGCGACTGTCTCCAGCTGCAGTATCGCAGGGGTTCAGGGTACGGTCGAATGGTTCGTGGGCCGGTGTGCCTGCTGCGTGGGGTTGTGAATGCCTGGCCGACCGACGCTCCAGAAGGTCGAACCTCGCGGCGCTTCAAGCGGTGACAACGCGGACCAGGCCCATCATCGTCAGGTCTCCGTGAAGGAATGGAGTGAGGTTGTCCGGAGACTCGAGCGATCGCAGCCGGTTCCAGGTGAATTCCCCACAGGAAGTGACTTCTAACCGTGCGAGGAGTTCGATCAGGTCGGCGCAACCACCGTTCTTGATGAATTCCGTGTGCTCATCGATCGTCAGGAAACGCTGTCCCGTGATGGCACTGCAGAACACCTGTTCAATGGTCGCACCACGAAATGCCTCCAGTACAGGGTTTGCTTCCGGATTGGTATAGGCGAATGTACCGGGGTGGTCCCTGCACCAGGCAAGGGTCTTCATCCAGATAGCGGCACCCAGGGCACCGCAGGCACCCCCGCTCAGGCCGAGCCCTCCGGCGAAGCCGGCACCCATCACCATCTGTGCATCGCTCGCCCCCATCCTCCTCGCCACCGTCAGGCAGAAGATCCCTCGGTAGATCTCGCTCGAGAGTGGCGGGAGACCCTTGCCATTCAAAGGCCTTCGAACGCCAGTTGTCGTAAATGCTCTGGATCACGAGCGATACGCGAGGCCAACGAGGATCATCGCTGCCCGCGGTTCACCTGATCAGCCACGGCCCGGTAAGGTCGCCTTGATCGCGGTCGCATGACTCCCGGCTGAGCCGTCAATCTGAAAAAATGGGAGTGTACGGAGTGGGTGCCGCCCTCTACTCCCCGCCCCGGGGCGTAGTCGTTGCATTCAGCCGGATCAATCGTTCCACGTAGAACCGGGCCCAGGCGTAGCCGAAGAGGCCGCCGAGGATGTCGCCGATCACGATACCCCACCATATCCCGACCTCGCCATAATTGAGCGCAATGCCCAGGCCATACGCCGAGATCGCGATAAAGACCAGGTTCCGGAACAGATTCACGACCAGGGAGTTGATCCCCCTTCCGGTCCCCTGGAAGATCGAGCCGGAGATCATCCCCGGCGCTACGAACGGGAAG
>CAYLUL010000146.1:0-4926 GCA_964386835.1 uncultured Methanospirillum sp. | reverse complement strand
AACACGACCCCGGTGAACGGGAACGGCGAGGCCTACCTCGTCAAGCTCGACGCGAACGGAACGAAAACGTGGGAGAAGACCTACGGAGGGCCGGGGGAGGACGTCTTCATGGACGTCGCGGCGATAAAGGACGGGTTCGTGCTCGTCGGTACGACGACAGCGAAGGCGAACGGGCTCGATCGACTCATGCTTCTCCGGGTCGACATGAACGGGAGCGTGCTCTTCGAGACCAACACGTCGGGCCGGGGCATCGCTCGCGGCCTCGGAGTCATGGAGGCGACGGACGGCTCATTTGTCGCGACGGGCCTCTCCGCCGTAAACCCCTCCTCCCCGAGCGATATCTACCTGGTCCGCGTTGGACCGACGGGCAAGGTCGCCTGGGAGAAGTATTACGGGGGTCAGGGCGAGGACCGCGCCTTCAAGATCGTTGGGGCGTCCGACGGAGGCTTTGTCGTCGCGGGCGCGATGACGCCGGACAGCCAGTCCGGGACCGATGCCTACCTTCTCAAGGTCGATCGCGACGGCAACCGGGCCTGGGAGAAGCACTATGGGACCGGTGACCGGAACGAGGCGGTCTTCGACCTCGTGCGGGTCGCCGATGGCGGCTTCGTGATGGTCGGCCGCTCGTCTTCGGGGTCCGGCTGGTGGGGCACACTGGATACCTCCGATGTGTATGTCCTCCGTGTCGACCGGGACGGGGTTCGGCAGTGGGAGAAGACCTACGGCGGTCCGGGGTTCGACCGCGCCTGGGATGCCGAGGAACTTCAGGACGGCTACCTGCTCTTTGGCTCAAAGACGGCGAGCGATGGGTCCGAGGACTTCCTGTTGATGAAACTCTCGGGAGCCGGGGCGGTCACCTGGGAGCAGAACCTCTCGGCGGGAGCCGGGCATGACCGGGGCTTTGCCCTCAGGACAACCCCCGATGGTGGATGGGTCGCTGCCGGGTCCAGCGAGTCGAAAGGGTCCGGTGGACGTGACATCTGGGTGATGAAATATTCATTCGCCGACACCGCCCCGTCCGGGACCGGGACAGTGGTGTCGAACGGGACCGTAACGGTCCTGCCGGCAACGCCTGAGCAGACTTCCGGCGTCCCGGCGACGTCTGGCACGGGAACCCCCACGACCACGACAAAGGCGCCGCTCGGCATCGCGGCCACCCTCGGCGCCCTCGGCGCAGCGTTGGGCCTCGTCGCCGTGCGCCGGCGGTAACCTTTACCCTTTTTCGCGGTCGATAGGACTGCATGCAGGTCGCGGTCTGCGGTGCGTCTCTCTGTGACGACGAACTCTTTGTAGCAGCTGAGGCGGTCGGCAGGACGATCGCCGAGCACGGTGGGACTGTGTTGACCGGTGGCCGGAGTGGTGTCATGACGGCGGCGAGCCGTGGAGCGTTCGAGGCCGGCGGGGTCGTCGTCGGTGTGCTTCCCGACCTCTCGGACGGCAATCCCTATCTGACCGTCCGGATTCGGACGGGCATGGGTCATGCCCGGAACGTCGTGCTCGTCCAGTCGGCGGACGCGGTGGTCGCCGTCGGTGGAGAGTATGGGACGCTCTCTGAGATCGCGGTGGCGTTAAAAGAGGGGATTCCGGTGGTCTGTTATCGATCCTGGGACCTCCCCGGGGTGGTTCACGCTGCCACCCCGGAGGAAGCGGCCCTCGAGGTGCTCAGGGCAGCGAGGAGCGCCGCTCGCCGGTCCGGGTGAGGTCGTATCCGCCAAGCGCCTGGAGTCGCTCCCGGAAGGGCTCGGATAGGATGGCGTCCAGAAGCGCGATAACCCGCGAGTCCTCGAGTGACGCCGGATCGAGCGCGATTTCGTACCGCTCGGTCGCAACGGGGGAGAATTCTAGCCCGAGGGCGGCTGCAGCCGAATAGACCCCGAGACCCATCTCGGCTTCTCCCGACTGCACCGCCACCGCAATCCCGAGGTGGGTGGTGAACTCGCGATTGTACCCGGCGACGGTGCCCGGATCGATACCGTGCTCGGCCAGGTACCGGTCGAGGAGCATCCTGGTTCCCGAGCCCCGCTGGCGGTTTGCGAAGGTGTGGTCCGTGATCGCCTCGATGCCGAGCCCATCGCGGGAGATGATCCCCTGCTGCCGCTCTGCCAGACAGACGAGCAGGACGTCGCGCCCGGGCAGGTATTGGCGCAGGAATGGGCGGTTGAAGTCCCCATCCTCCGCCAGCAGGTGCATGGGAGCCGCGTGGCATTGGCCCCGCCGGAGAGCGAAGAGGCCCCCCATCGAGCCGACATGGGCGGAATGGAGGTCGATCCCTCCGGCAGAGAGGAGGTCGGCCAGGAGGTCGATCGCGGGGTCGTGCGAGCCGGTCACGAGGAGGGCTCGCTCCGCCTCGTGCAGCGGAACCGTGAGCCTGACCTCCACGTCTTCGTCGGCCTCGACACCTTCGCTCGCTGAGGGTATGCAGAGGTAGGCGTTCGACCTGACCACGGACATCTGCACTCCCGCCCCGCGTGACTGGGGGACCGCGACGAACCGATCGCCGACTCTGCCGGTTGCCAGCAGCACAAACTCGTCGGACCCGACATCCTTGTGGAGCGGCGACGAGAGCACCGCGGTGACCACCTGGGACGGTGGGACCGTGAGGCCGAAGTGTTCGAGCATCGGCAGCACCAGCTCACGGAGCACCGTCAGGGCCGAGAGCGGGTACCCCGGCAGGCCGATCACGGGCGTTCCCCGGACACGGCCGATGATGACCGGCTTGCCCGGCTTGATCGCCACGCCGTGCACCAGCACTTCGCCGAGCTCCTCGATCACATCCGCGGTGAAATCTCGTGTTCCCGCCGACGACCCCGCCGAGACGATCACCAGGTCGTTCTCGTCCACGGCAGAGGAGATCCGTTCCCGGATCAGGTCGTACTCGTCCGGGGTGTTCGGGTACCGGGTGCACCGGCACCCGAGCGAGTCAAGCCATGCAGCCGCGAACAGGGTGTTCGACTCGACCACCTGTCCTGGCGCCGGCCGTTCCCCATGCGGGACCAGTTCGGACCCAGTCGGCACAAGCCCGACTCGGACCGTGACGACCTCGACCGTCCGCAGGCCGTAGGCGGCGAGCGCTCCGAGGTCCATCGCGCGGAGCCGTCGCCCCCGGGAAACCGCCATCTCGGTCTGGCCGATGTCCTCGCCGGCGGGCCGGACATGCTGCCAGGGGCTCGCCGCCTTCCGTATGGTGTAGGAGCCGTCCTGGTTGATCACCACGTCCTCGATCATTATGACTGCGTTGAACGGCGGCGGGACGACGTTGCCAGTGTTGACACGCAGCGCATCGAGGAGGCGTACGGGCCTCGTTTCGCTCGCTCCCGCTGTCTCTCCGGCCCGCACGGCGATCCCGTCCATCGCCGAGAGATGCGTCTCGGGGACTGAGAACCGGGCGTGTACCGGGGATGCGGTGATCCGCCCGACTGCCGCTTCGAGCGGGACGTGCTCGGTGGGATGCGGATAGAAAAAAGCGGATCGAAGGGTCTCTTTCGCTTCGCTGAGTGAGACGACCGCGAGATAGCGCTTCAAAAGAGGAGCACCTCCACCTCATCGCCGGTCTCAAACCCCTCCCGCCCGGCGGGCACCCGGAGGAGCCCGTCGGCACGGACGAGGGAGTTGAGGAGGCCAGACTTGGCGAAGATCGGGCGGATTTCCCCCAAGGAGACCGTGACGCGGACGTAGTCCTCACGCCCCCGGGCCGAGGGAACGTTCTCCGCCAGGCGTCCTCGAACCCTGCGCGACCGATCGGTCACGTCACCCGAGAGGGCAGCGACCAGGGGAGCGGCGATCACGGACAGGACCACGAAGGACGAGGCCGGGTGGCCCGGAAGGCCGATGACGGGGATCGAGTCGACCCGGCCGATGATCGTGGGCTTACCCGGGGCGAGGGCGATTCCGTGCACCAGCACCTCGCCCAGCTCGGCGATCGTTCTTGCACCCATGTCCCGGTCGTCCTTGGAGGAGCCCCCCGAGATGAGGACCGCGTCGCACTCGGACACGGCCCGGACAAGCGCGTCCCGGAGCGGACCCGCCTCGTCCCGGACGATCCCATAGAAACGCGCCTCGCACCCCCGCTCGAATGCGAAGGCTCGGCAGAGGTACGAGTTGACGTCGCGGACCTGGCTTCGTCCCGGCGTCACATCGACGGGCACAACCTCGTTCCCGGTCGAGATCACCCCGATCACCGGACGGCGCCGGACCTCGATCTGGGCCTGGCCGACTGCGGCAAGGGCTCCCAGCTCCTGGGGAGAGAGTCGTCGGCCTGCGTGGACTACCACCTCGCCCGCCGCGAAGTCCTCGTCGGGGAGGACCTGGTTCTCGCCGACGGCGACCGGGCGGCTGATTAGCACCTCGTCGCCGAGGGGCTCGGCATACTCGACCATCGCGACGGCATCGGCCCCGGCGGGCACCTCTCCCCCCGTTGGGACGTAAGCGCATTCGCCCGGTCCGAGCGTGAACCCGGCGCCCGCTCCCATCGCCACCATGCCCCGGAGGCGGAGGAGCGAGGGAAGGGCCTCTGACGCCCCGACAGTCTCCGCAGCCCGAACAGCATACCCGTCGACGGTCGAGCGGGCGAACCCGGGGAGATCCGCGTCGGCGTGCACATCTGCCGCGAGCACTCGTCCTGCGGCCTCCTCGAGCGGAACCATCTCGGTTCCCACCTGGCGGCCGAGGTCCACAGCAGCTCGCACCGCCTCATCGACGGGGACGACGGTGAGAAACCGGGCCATCTTCAGCGGAAGCAGCCGAGCTGGCAGCCCCTGATCTTCACGTTGCGTGCGGTGCAGTAGTCGCCGATGTCGCGCCGCGAGATCCCGTACTTCGCGGCGATCTCCTCCGCCTGGATACACAGGATCTCGTCCCCGATTCCCATCTCATCGAGCGCCTTCTGGATCTTCGACTCGTCCATACGATCGTACATGCCGGCGTGAG
>CAYLUL010000145.1:0-4988 GCA_964386835.1 uncultured Methanospirillum sp. | reverse complement strand
TCCTGGTCACAGTCGGGGGCTGCCGTATCCTGGTCGACTCCGGTCCTGACCTCCGTCGCCAGCTCCTCTCGGCGGGCTCACCCCTGATCGACGCCCTGGTCTGGACCCACGGTCATTACGATCATTTCATGGGCTTCGGTGAGTTCTACCGGGTCCAGGACCCACCACCGGTTCATGCGGCGCCCGAGGTGCTCGACTACTGCGGGCAGGTCTTCTCGTTTCTGGACTTCGCCCGGTATTCCCACGGACCGTTCGAGCCGTTCGAGATCGGCGGAGCGAGGCTCACGCTCGTGTCGGTCAACCACCCTCCCGGGCCCGCGTTCGGCCTTCGTATCGAGGCCGACGGGGCAGTCCTCGCCTACACGGCCGACACTCGCGCGGACATCCCGGCACGCTCGCTCGCCCTGCTTGAGGACGCCGACCTCCTCCTGGTTGATGCGATCGCCCCTGCGGGGTACTGCATCAACAAGCACATGACCTACGATGAGGCGCTCGTGCTTGCCGCCCGCCTCCACCCCAGGGCCTTCCGGTGTGTCCACCTTGCCCACCTGGTCCCCTGGGACCTGCCCCATCTCGGGAGGGACGGGGAGGTCTTTGTCCTCGGGGACCACGTTGACACCCCGGTTCGCGCCCCACGCCCGCCGCACCTCTAACCGTATCCATACCATTAAACTCCTCTGCCTCCAACGCTGGAGGCATGGATGTCAAGGTCCTTGAGCTCGGACCGGGCAGGGCACGGCTCGTGGTCGGGGGCGAGGGGCACACGTTCATGAACGCCCTCGTGGAGGAGCTGCTGCTCGACCCGGGAGTCGACGTGGCGAAGTATATGATCAAGTTCCAGTTCGCCGACCCCGTCCTCCTCGTGACAACGCACGAGGGTCGGGAGCCGATTGCTGCGATTCGAGATGCCTGCCAGCACGTGGTCGGGAACTGCGACAGTCTGCTCGCAGACCTCGAGTCCTGGCAGTAACCACCAACACTTTCTTCTCACCTCCGCATCCCCGCCGTCCAGGAGCCGGCGCCTCGTTTCCTATTTCTTTCGTGCCATCACACCGTACTGTACATGGTCGAGCCGGTGCAGTGCGGGACGAGCCTTTTTGCCAACTGCGACTGCATCGAGGGCGCCCGCCAGTTTCTTGCCGATGGTTCGGTCGACCTGGTCGTGACCGATCCGCCGTACGGGATCGGAGGTGATCGGCTCGACCGGCACTACAACCGCGACGAACGGCACGTGGTCGACGGTTATGTCGAGGTGCCTGCTGACGAGTATGCGGCGTTCTCCGCCGCCTGGGTGGGTGAGGTGGCCCGCGTACTCCGGCCTGGCGGGGCGCTCTTCGTCGTCTCGGGGTACACGCACCTTTACGAGGTCCTGGGTGCGCTCAGGACCTCCCCGCTCGTCGAGGTGAACCACATCGTCTGGAAGTACCCGTTCGGCGTCTTCACGCGAAAGAAGTTTGTCTCGAGCCATTACCACGTCCTCTACTGGGCCCGTCCCGGAGGCGTACGGACCTTCAACCTCGAGTGCCGCTTTGGCCTCGAGGAGCGGAACGGGAATGGCGGCTCGCTCAACTACCTGGACCGCGAGGACGTCTGGACCATCGGGCGCGAGTACAAGCCTGGGCGGGCGAAGAACCGGAACGAACTGCCGCAGGCTCTCCTGGAGAAGATTATCCTGTATGCATCGAACGAGGGCGACCTTGTCGGAGACCTCTTCCTCGGCGGTGGCTCATCCGCCCGGGCGGCGATCGGGCTCAACCGCCGGTTCGTCGGGTTCGAGCTTTCCCCTGGGATCTTTGCCGCCCGTCTACCAGAACTCTCTCAGATCAAGCCGGGCAGCCTCCTTGCATCCCTGCGGGTGCCGGTGACGGCGTCACCAACCCGCCAGGGCCGGGCCTGGAACGAGGAAGAGGACCGGGCCCTGGTGTCAACCTATGCCCGGCTTCGGGCCGATGGGCTGGGGAAGGGCGAGGCGGTCGAGCGCCTCGCGGCCGAGTTCGGCCGGGGTCGGTTCGGCATCATGAAGCGCCTCTCCCGTCAGGGCTAATGCCTCCCTACCGGTCACGCACCAGGTCGAGGACGACCTGGGCGAGCGCTTCGCTCCGTTCCGCGTTGACCATCAGGGTGTCGGTCCGGACAGCCCCCGGGACCTCGACCGGATCGCGGACGTCCTGGACGAAGTGATCGACAAACCCGGCATAGATCCGGAAGGTCCCGAGCGAGGAGGGCTCGTGGCCGGCCGCTGTCATCAGCGCTCCGGCCGGGCCACTGATCGGCTCGCTGCCGAGGAACGGCGAGACGGCGACCACGAACGCATCCTGAAGGGCCTCGACCACGCCACGGCACTCGAGGATGGGCCCGATCGAGGTGACCGGGTTCGAGGGGCCGATCACGACCGCATCGGCCGTTCGGATCGCGTCGATAACCGCTTCAGTCGCCGGCGGACATCCCGGTGGGAGGCGGACCACCTCGGTGATCGGGAGAGTGCCGCGGTGGCGGACCCAGTACTCCTGGAAGTGAAGGAGTCCTTCGGAGGTCCGGACAAAGGTTGTGTACGGGGCGTCGGTCATCGGGAGCACCCGTGCACCGACACCGAGGCTCGCGGCGAGTTCCGCGGTCGCTGCGGTGAGGGTCCTCCCCTCCCGGAGAAGGTCAGCGCGGCGGATGTGAACCGCCCGGTCCCGGTCACCGACCGTGATGAAGGCGTCGACTCCGAGCCGCTGCGCCATCTCGTGGGTCGCGAAGGTATCGCCCTGTATGCCCCACCACGTCCCGGTGTTGAGGAGATCCGCGAACAGGTAGAGGACCGTGTCGATGTCCGGCGAGAGGTGGTTGCCATGGAGCCAGCAGTCCTCTGCTGTGTTCACGACTACGGCGAGGTCGGGATCGGGGATGAGGCGGCGGAGGCCCCGGAGGAGCTTCGGCGTCCCGGTCCCACCCGAGAGTACGGTGATCATTCCAGATCCCATTTTATTCCCGAAGGGTTAAGCTGATCCAGATGGGGCGGCGGTCGAAGTCGGTCAGGGATCCGGTCCATGGGTATATCGAGGTCGAGCCGTCGCTGCTGTCCATCGTCGACTCCCCGCTCCTCCAGCGGCTCCGCCAGGTCCGGCAGCTCGGCTTCGCCTACCTGGTCTACCCCGGGGCGAACCACACCCGATTCGAACATTCGCTCGGCGCGATGCACCTCGCGGGCCGGCTCTGCCGCCACCTGGAGATCGGCCCGGAGCTCACCCGTGCCGTGACCGCCGCCGCCCTCCTCCACGATGTCGGTCACGGGCCGTTCAGTCATGTCACCGAGTCGTTTCTTGTCGCGCGACTGGGCCGGGCTCACCAGGAGATCCGGGAGATTGTGCAGGCGTCTGGCGTGGCCGATCTCCTCGAGGGGGCTGGTGTCGACCCTGACGAGGTCTGCCGCCTCGTCGCGGGCGACCACCCACTCGCCGGGATCATCCAGGGCGAACTCGATGTCGACCGAATGGACTACCTCCGGCGGGACGCCCACTACACGGGCGTGCCATACGGGACGGTGGATGCGGAGCGGTTGATCCGCTCGATCCGGGTGACCGGGCACGGCTTTGCGATCGATGAGGGCGGTATCGCGGCGGCTGAATCCCTGCTGATCGCCCGCACCCTGATGCGTCCTTCGGTCTATTATCACCATGTCGCCCGGATCGCCGAGGGGATGTTCGCTCTCGCCTTTGCACTCCACCTGGCCGAACCAGGCGTTGGCGAATCGGCTTCAGCCCTCCTCTCCCTGGATGATGGTGGATGCCTGCAGGCCCTGCTCACCTCGCCGAGCCTGGTGACTGGGGGGCTTGTGCGCCGGATACTGACCCGGCAGCTCTACAAACGAGCGGTCTATGTCGGCCATGACCAGGTGAACACTGCCGCACTCCCGTCTGTTCCGGACCCCATCTTCGCCCTTTCGGCCGCGCATTCGATCGCGGAACTGGCCGGCGTTCTGCCGGAGCAGGTGATCGTGGATGCGCCTCCGTTCCCCCGCGACCTCTCGATGGAGGTCCGGATCAGCCACGGTTCGGGCACGGTGCCGCTCGACGAGCGTTCCCCCATGATCCGCACCCTGAACGAGACGCGGCGAGGGCAGTGGCGCCTCGGAGTGTACGCCCCGGCGGAGGTCCGCCATCGGGTTGAGGCCGCGGCGGTGGAAATTCTCCACATACGCCCGGCGACCCTGCAGGAACGTCTCCCCGTCTAGGCTGACCAAAGTCCTTTTACCCCTGGAAGTCCACCTTTTCCGTAATACACGTCTTCTGGCCGCCGC
Organism: uncultured Methanospirillum sp.; assembly: GCA_964386835.1. GTDB lineage: Archaea > Halobacteriota > Methanomicrobia > Methanomicrobiales > Methanospirillaceae > UBA288. Next base: position 706 of record CAYLUL010000145.1, on the reverse strand, counting down.
GTTTTTCCATTCCGTTGTGCCTAAGGTTCTGATTGGGAAATGCGGTTTGTTTCGGCCTATCCGATGTATTCGGGGTGAGAACACCGGCAAAGGTTGGCTCGGGAAGGAGGGGAGAGCATGATCACGATCTACACGTCCACGAGCGATGGGCTTCTGGCCGTCGATGACTTTGTCGCCGGCGCCTGGGTGCACGTCTCGAATCCGAGCAACCAGGAACTCGCCCTTCTCGTGGAACGGTTCGGGATTCCGCTCGACTTCCTGACCGACCCGCTCGACCTGGATGAGCGAGCCCGCCTCGATACTGAGGACGACGCCCGCCTGATCGTGGTCCGTGTCCCCCACCTTGAGAGCTGGACGGACGACATCCCGGTCACCACCCTGCCGATCGGCATCATACTGGTCCACGACATCGTGATCACCGTCACGGCACTCGACGCTGAAGTGATCGGGGACTTCAAACGCGACCAGGTCCGTGGATTTTCGACCGAGGACCGGACCCGCTTCGTTCTCCAGCTCTTCCTGAGGACGACCCTCCTCTTTCTCCGGTACCTCCGGGATATCAACCGGGTGACCAACAACGTCGAGAAGGAACTCCACCGTTCGGCCCGAAACGAGCAGCTGATCCGACTCCTCAACCTGGAGAAGTGCCTGGTCTTCATCTCGACCTCGTTGCGGTCGAACGCGTTCATGATGGAGAAGTTCCACA
>CAYLUL010000144.1:0-5027 GCA_964386835.1 uncultured Methanospirillum sp. | reverse complement strand
CCCCGGCGCCGCGAGGATCGCCCGCGAGCCGAGGTCGAAGTCCGAGCCCGGCAGCGCCACCACGACGGACGAGAACCGGGCGACCGCGTTCTCTCCAGCCAGGGTCGCGATCGGGTTCATATCGATGTGGCGGACGGGCTGCATGCAGACGTAGTTCGAGAGGAAGACGCCCCCCTCCTCGATGATCGAGGCCGACCGGGGGAAGACCGAGATCGACTCGGACCAGTTGTGGATCATGGTCGAGGTGACGCGGGCGTTCTTCCCGACATAGATCTCGGTCACGCCGATGTGCGACCCGCCCCGTGTGTCCGAGCCCGAGACGCAGCCCGAGATCAGGTGGAGCTCCGCTTCCTCCTCGGCGATCACGATGTTGTGGACGTACTGGACCTTCGCTCCCGCGAGGTAGAGGCAGGCCTGAAGGGGGTAGACCGCCTTCGCCCCCTTCCTGGCGATGATCGCGAAGCCCCGCTGGACCTCCTGCTTCGCCACGAACTGGGTGAACTTGTCCTTGTCCTTATCGACGGCCTTCCAGTAATAGTCCTTGAGCCAGCCGTACTTCTGCAGGGCCTCGGCGATCGGCAGCACCTCGATCCCCTCGGTCCCCGAGTGGACGTGCCGGATCTCCTGGTCGACCTGGAAGAACGAGCCCGAGCGCTCCTCCATCCCCATGTCCAGGCCCGCGAGTTCGAGCCGGGTGCGGTCCTCCTCGGAGAGGTCCTTGAGTTCGTCTACATCCGCTGGCATTCGATGCACTCCTGGTACCCGTGGGTCTTGATCGACTTCAGGATCTCGCGGGGGTTGCCGTGGCATTTAAAGACCCCGTCGCAGAGCACGTGGCCAAAGTCCGCGTCGATGTAGTCGAGGATATACCCCGTGTGGGTGATGATCAGCCCACTCTTGGTTCGGCGGACGATGTGCTGGTCCTTCTCGAGGAGTCGGGCGGTGGCATTCCCGATCAGGGAGATGTTCTCCAGGTCGACACCGGACTCGGGCTCGTCGAGCATCACGAACGACGGGTTCTGGACGAGGAGCTGGAGCACCTCGCTCCGCTTGATCTCGCCGCCCGAGAAGCCGGCGTTCACGTCACGCTCCAGGAACCGGTCCATGTTCAGCTCCTCGGCGAGTGTTGGGATCTGGTCCGCCCGCTCCTTGGCGGTGACGTCCAGGAGCTTCCCGAGTTTGAGGCCCGCGATCGTGGGGGGCCGCTGGTAGAGCATCCCCATACCGCGCTTCGCCCGTTCGTGCAGGGGCGTCTGCGTGACATCCTCGCCGTTGAAGACGATCGAGCCCGAGGTCACCGTGTATCCCCCGAAGCCCATGATCGTCCGGAGCAGGGTGGTCTTGCCCGATCCGTTGGGTCCCATCATTACGTGGGTCTCGCCGTCCCGGATCACGAGGTTGATATCGTGGAGGACCTCCCTCCCCTCGATCGAGACATGCAGGTCTGTGATCTCGAGCATAGCTCTTCGGCAGATGTATCGTGCGCACAGATTATACCGTTGCCGATCGGACGGAATACTTTCACACCGCGAGCGTGGTCCTTATGGACCTCTCACGTCAAGATGGTCGGTATGGAACGAGAGACCTTCCGGTACATCGTCGAACGTGCCGCCCGGTACCCGAGCCTGCAGCGGCGAGGATCGCTCGTGCGGGTCCGCCCCTCCCTTCCGGATGCGGACCGGCCCGCCTTCTTTGCCGGGCTCGTCGCCCGGGCCGAGACCTACAGCAGGCGTGCCGAAACGTACGCCGCGGTGCCGACCCGGTCGAACCCGTGCGAGGCGCAGTAGTTGACGAGCTCAACCTGACGGTTGTGCTCCTCCACCAGGCGGGCGAGAGCGGCGGAGTCGGCCCGATAGCGGTCGAGCCCGGTCTCGAACGCATCCCGGCTCCCGCCCCTCTTGAGCGCCTCGAGCCGCTCCTGGTCCTGATCGAGGGTTGCCTGGCGAAGGTCGATCTCGGGGCCGAGCTGGTCTGCCAGGGCCCGGGCGGCACGGACGGCCTTCTCGATCGCCGCCGTCTCCTGGAGCGCACCGTACTCCTTTTCTCCGTTGCCGACCGGGATGACGATCGGCGGCGATTCGAGCCGGGCGCCCCCGTTGAGCCCGGTCGGAGGAACCCCGACGAACGAGGTGTTGGTCGCTTCGAGGTAGGCGTACCCGGTGCTGTTGTAGGCAAACTCCGGGGGACACCCGACCCCGACCGCCATGTGCGCCTCGGGGAGGAAGACGAGAAGGGCGACGCGGTAGCCCTCGCGGGTGAGGAGGCCGGCGAGGAGGAGGGACTTGTCGTCGCAGTCGCCGGAGCGGTCGGTCCAGGTCTCGACCGGGAACCGGGAGGCGGTCTCCGGAACGGTCACGTACGGCAACTGCTGGACAGCGGCTGTGAGGAGCTCGAGATACCGGTCGTCGTCGAGGGCGAGGCGGTCCTTCTCGGTGCGGAACGCTCCGAGGAGGTCGGACCAGAACCGGTCCTGGGCCGGGTCGTTGATCTGGGCAAGATAGTGGCCGGCGATCCACTCCTCCTCGGGGACCGGGGCCCGGAGCAGGACCTCCCGCTGCGTCCTCTGTGCCCCCCGGTAGACCCCGGCGTCAACAGGGACTTCCACGGTCACGCTCCCCGACTCGAACCGGACCGTCTCTTCCACGTGGATCGGACCGCCAGCGTCGGGGACGGGGGTGATCGCGGGGTACTCGACCGGCGGGCCGAGCAGGGTCGTGCAGCCGGCGGCGAGAAGGGCGAGGCAGGCGAGGGCGATGAACACACCCTGGTTCATACGAATCACTCCAGCAGGGCCGGGAGCTGGGCGATGGAGTCGATCACCCGGTCGGGCCGGACGACGCTGGCCTCCCTGTCTCCGTCGCGATACATGCCGGTCCGGACCAGCCAGCCCCTGCACCCGGCACCCTGCGCCCCCTCGATGTCCGCGATGGGGTTGTCGCCGATCATCAGCACGGACTCGGCCGGGACGCCGAGGTCGTCGAGGGCGAGGCGAAAGAAGGCGGGCGAGGGCTTGCCCATCAGCTCGGCGGTGCATCCTGCGGCATACTCGAGGCCGGCGACGAACGGTCCGGCCCCGAGCGACAGGCCGTCGTGATCGCGCCAGCACCGGTCCCGTTCGAGGGCAAGCAGGCAGGCGCCGTCGGTGAGAAGGCGGAAGGCCCGGTTCATCGCTTCGTAGGTCCAGGCCGCTCCGGCGTCGCCCACGACGACGAATGGCGTATCGGTGTCAACGAGCCGGCACCCGCCCGAGACGAGATCGCGGTGCACATCTCCGGTCGCGACGAGGTGGCAGGAGTCCGCCCCCTCACCCCGGATCCGCCGGACTGCGGCGGCGGCCGGTGTGACGATGAGGGCCGGCTCCACCGGAAAGCCGAACCCGGTGAGGCGGGCGGCGATCGCCGACCGGGAACGCCGGGTCGCGTTGGAGAGGCATCGGAACGGGATGCCGGCCTCCCGGAGCCAGTCCAGTGCCTGCACCGCCCCGGGGACCGGGCGGTTCCCGACGATGAGCACGCCATCGATGTCCAGCAGGAGGGCGGCGGGCCAGCCGCTCATCCCGCTCTCCAGGCCGGGCTCATCGGTCCGTCTCCTCGACGAGGAGGTTGCCGAAGATCCGCACCAGGGCCTCGCGGTTCATCTCCTCCCCGGTTCGCACCGCCTCGGTATGCCGGGCAGGCTCGCTCCAGACAAACCAGTCGTCCATGTGCATCTCCCGGCTCCAGAGGTCGGTGATCGACCGGCCCTGGTCGTAGACCTTCTTGAAGTAAGTCACGTCCTTGATCGTGTCGCTCTCGCCCTCGAAGGTGTCCCTGAGCGTGATCACCATTCGGTCCCCCACCAGCTTCGTCTTGTACCACGACGATCGGGTCCACCGGTTGGTCAGCATCTCCTTGAGGCCCAGGTTCTCGAAGCGCCGCATCTGCGGGATGTTCTTTGTGGGCGAGAGGTCGATCGAGGGGAGCACCTCGGCGAGGTAGAGGTCGCGGGTGTAGTAGATCGCTTTCGAGACGACGAAGAACTTGTGCGGCAGGGTGTCCTTGAACTCGAGGAGCTTGGCCATGTCCCGCTTCGACTCCTTGACCAGGTAGTAGAGCTGGGCCTGGCGCATCTTGGGGCAGTGAAGGTAGAGCCAGCGGTTGACGATCACGTCCCACGGGACCTCGGCGAGCCCCTCGTGGAAGTAGGTGTAGAGCTCGAAGAGGATCTTCAGGAGCTTCCGGGTCTCGATCCGCTGGCCCCGGGCGCTGTCCTCCTTCAGGATGTCGAGGTAAATCTGGCGCATCCCCCGGGCAAGCGAGTCCTGGTCGAAGGAGAGGACCCGGTAGTCGCCACGGGCGTCCGCCGCTCCCCGGAGCAGCAGGGTGACGACGTGCCGGGCGATGATATAGTCTTTCAGCATCCCCAGGTAGCTCGTCGAGGCGACGATCACGGGGACATCCGTCTCGTGGGTATAGGGATCGACCAGGACTCCGCGGTACGGGGCGTCTTTCAGGCACCGGATCGTGATATCGGTCTCGAGCAGCCGCTCGGTCAGCTCAATCAGGGTGATCAGCGAACGGGAGAGCGGTTCCTTGCAGTACATGGGGGGTGAGCGGGAGGGGCGGTATCCGTAGTGAAGTGTGAGCCGTTGACGGTATTGAAAGAGACGGCAGGGGCCGGGAGGGGAGCGGCGCGGAGACTGGCGGGGACCCCTGCTCGAAGGGCGTCCCCGGGTCCCCCGAACCGTGCCGGCCACGACCGCCTGGGCGTGCAGACGGGGGGACAGGATGCAGCGGGACACCGTTCCCCGATCTGCCTTGATATTTCCGATCGAACGTCGCTTCAGGGTTCGATTCACAGGAGTTCGCCGGGAATGGACTCGTCCTCCGGGAGCGGGAAAAGGGTGATTGCAGCCGGTTGTATTCTCGCCGCCGGGAAGCCCGAATCCGGATTTGACGCGGTCCAGGAAGAAATGACAACGTTAATAACGATATGGGCGGTAAATACACAGTGAGGTGACCTTATGGCAACCTATGGTATCGAATTCG
>CAYLUL010000143.1:0-5042 GCA_964386835.1 uncultured Methanospirillum sp. | reverse complement strand
TGGAGCGGGAGGGGTACGTTTGTCGGGTCCGGGACCCCGCGGACCGTCGACGGGTCATGGTCGAGCCGACCGAAAAGGGCGAACTGTTCGTGATCGAGACGGAGGAGCGGCTCTACGCCTACCTCGAATCACACCTCGCCCGCCTCTCCGGCGACGAACAGGGCATCTTCGCCGATCTCTGTGCCCGGTTTTCCGGGGTCGAGGACAGCGCCTCGTTCACCACGTCCGTTGCGGCCTTCAGGCGGGACCGGGAGAGGGCCCGGGTGCCTCTTATCCAGCGGAGGGACGGGCGCCTCCTCCGCCTGGAGGAGGTGGTCAATGAGCGGTACCGGTCCGGTCCACGCCCACTCGACACGAAGGAGGAACCAGAGATGTTTGAGAGACGCGTCCCCGAGACAGCGGACGGTATCCAGGATGAATGCACCGTTGAGCAGTACGACGAGATGCAGCGGGGCCTTCGAGACGCGGGGCACCTCCCGGTCGATCACCTCGCCCGATTCACCCGCGAGGGGGACCGGGCGCTCGAGGTCGGTCCCGGGCCCGGCTATTACGGGCTGGAGTGGTTGAAGAAGACCGCAGGGACGTCGCTTGTCGGCCTGGAGATCAGCCCGGCGATGATCCGGGTCGCAGAGAAGAACGCCGGTGACTACCACCTCGACGGACGGGCGGCGTACCACGAGGGGAACGCTCTCCAGATGCCGTTTCCCGACGGCTCTTTCGACCTGGTCTTCTCGAACAATTCCCTGCACGAGTGGGAGGACGCCGATGTCGTCTTCGAAGAGGTCCTGCGGGTGCTCAGGCCCGGTGGGCGCATGATGGTCACCGACCTGAAGCGGGACCTATCCCCGGAGATCTACGGGTTCATGTGCGAGGGCTGTTCGAGCCCCACAATCCGCGCCGGCTTCGAGACCTCGGTGCGGGCCGCGTACAGGAAAGAGGAGCTCGAAGCCGTACTTGCGCCGCTCTCCTTCTCGTCGGTGCAGGTCTTCGCCCACGCGTACGGGCTGGTGGTCACGGCGGAGAGGTGATGACGGGGCATGCAAGGCTACGGCGGAGCGGCATCCGGCCGGTGCGGGCCCGGACACGCCCGCGTCGCGGGACGGGCAGGGCTGAACGGCCGCTCTGGGAGATGAGCTCCCGGGAGCTCGGCACGCTCTTCCCGATCGTCCTGGCGGAGTACGATCCGTTGTGGCCGGCGCGGTACGCCGGGGAGGCGGCGCTGATCGAGCGGATGCTCGGGCCCGACACGGTCGCCCGGATCTCGCATATCGGGAGCACGGCGGTGCCGGGCATGCTCGCGAAGCCGACGATCGACATCCTCCTGGAGGTCCACGACGACGTCGACGGCCCGCGGCTGGTCCGCTCGTTCTCTGAGATGGGGTACTACCACACCCTCCACCCCGAGCGCCCGCCCCCGCACCTGATGTTCATGAAGGGGTATACACCCCGGGGCTTTGCCGGGCAGGCCTTTCACGTCCACGCCCGGTTCTGCGGCGACTGGCCCGAGTTCTCCTTCCGGGACTATCTTGCCGACCACCCCGCCGAGGCGGAGCGCTACGCCGCCCTGAAGCGCCGGCTCCAGGCGCGGCACCGGTTCGACCGTGAGGCCTACACCGATGGAAAGACCGCATTCATTCGGGCCGTTATGACGAGACTACGTGCGGGTTTCGGCGACGATGACGATGGATAGCACCGGGTGCGGAGGGTCGTGTTTGTTAAATTGATCTTGTGTATCGATCCATTTGTTAATCTGATCCAATACGACCAAATAGTCCTGGGGCCCACGATCAGGTGCCGCACCGGGGTCCGCCCCCCCGAGCCGGAGAGGGATCACCATGACGATACAAGGGACCGGGAACGGCGAGGAGGACAGAAAGAGTGCACGTGAGTTCGACGAGCTTGCCCGCACCATCTTCGCACCCATCTACCCCGTGATCGCGCGACAGGCGAACGAGCACTGTGGTATAACGACCGGCCTCTGCATCGACGCGGGGTGCGGTCCCAACAACCCTGCGATCGCCCTCGCCGCGGTCTCCGGGTGGTTCCGTGTCGACGCGCTGGACTCGTCGTGCGAGATGCTTGCCTGTGCTGAGAAGAACATCCGGGAGTCCGGGTTGGGTGAACGGGTGAAGACGGTCCGTGGTGACGTCCACACGCTTCCGTACCCCGACTCCTCCGTCGACCTCGTCGCGAGCAGGGGATCGATCTTCTTCTGGGAGGCGTCGGCGCGGGCCTTCGCCGAGATCCACCGGGTCCTTCGGCCTGGCGGGAAGACCTTCATCGGCGGCGGTTTTGGGACATCGGCCCTGAAGGCGGCGATTGGTGAGACGATGCGAAAGAACAACCCCTCCTGGGAGAAGAAGGTCGGCGGCAGGCTCAGCCCGGAACGGATCGCCGGGCTGCGCCGGGACCTCGAGGCTGCAGAGGTTCCCAATGCAGAGATCGTCCAGGACGATGCCGGGTTCTGGATCGTGATGCACCGATGAACGAGATGCGGTGTCCTGTCTGCGAGGTGGGGTGCCGGCTCAGTCCCGGCGGCATCGGCCGATGCCGCATGTACGAGCATGACGGGGCCGGTATCGTCGAACGTTTCCCCGACACCTACCTCACGGCCCACCCGATCGCGATCGAGACCCAGCCACTCCTCCATTACTACCCGGGCGGCACCTTCCTGCAGGTCTGCACCGCAGGGTGCAACCTCCGGTGCGGCGGGTGCGTCTCGGAGATCCTGGTAGAGCATGCCAGCTCGCTTGCCCGGTCCGGGTCCGCGATCACGACCGACGAGATCATCGCGCGGGCGCTCGACCTGGGCTGTCTCGGGATCGTCTTTGCGCTCAACGACCCGATCGCATCCTTCCCTTCGTTCCTCCGCCTCGCTGAGAAGGCCCACGAGCACGACCTGCTTGCCGGGTGTTCGACGAACGGCTACCTGACGGAAGCGTCGTTGCGGGCTCTCGACCCAATCCTCGACTTCGCGAACATCGGGCTGAAGGGGGCGAGTGACGGCTGTTACCGCTCCTGTGGCGCACGGAGCGCCGGCCCGGTCTTCCGGGCGATCGAGTACCTCTTTCGAAAGGGAGTGCATGTCGAGGTCTCGCTCGTCTACCGGAGGGGGGATGAAGGCGAGTTCCTCTCCGCAACACGGCAGCTCGCCGCGATCTCGACCGATATCCCCCTGCAGGTGATGCGGTTCGTCCCGTTCGGTGACACCTCGCTCGGGTCGGAGCCGACGATCTTCGAGAGTGAGGCGCTCGTTCTCCGCGCCCGTGAACTCCTCTCCTGGGTCTACCTCTTCAACTCCCCCGGGACCGGGTACCTGGATACCAGGTGCCCGTCGTGTGGAGCGGCCTGTTTCCAGCGGGAGTTCTTCGGCCCGATGGGTGCACACCTGGTGGGCCCTGCACGGGACAGGTGTGAATGTGGAACGGCCATCCCGATCACGGGGACGATCACGCGGGAGGTCTTCACCGAGCCGGGGATGATGGGGGGCTACCGGATCACTCGCGGACTCGAGATGGTCTGGGCGATACTCGCCTGCCTCGGTGTCGACGATCCTTTAATCCTTTCGCGGGCCTGGGGCGAAGTCCTCGGGTCCGGGATGCTGAAGAAGGAGGTCCACGACCGGATGAACAATATCGATGCCTACCTCGGCTTCGTGGAGGAACTCGCCCGGACGACCGGGCGAGAAAAGGCAGGGGCACAGCTCCTGGACCACCTTCGCAGCCGGCTGGAGCTGGTCGCCCGAGGGGTGGATGGAGCAGATCGGCCGCGCGTCTACTACGCGATGGGACATCCCCTCTTTGCCCTGAACCCGGGGCGGTTCGAGGGAAGACTGGTCGAGGCTGCCGGCGGGAGCTACGTGAACCGTTCGATCGGAAGGGAAGGGAAGCCCGGGGTGACGATTACACCAGAGGAGTTCATGTCGCTCGATCCCGAGTACCTCTTCACGTCGGGTTTCCTCTCGTCCTCGGTCGAGGACACGCTCCGGTACTGCGATGAGCACGCCCTCAACGTGCCGGCGGTCCGCGATCGACGAATCTACGCCATGCCTCCGTCCTGGGACTTCGGGAGCCCGAGGTGGATCCTCGGCTTGATGACGATCGCCCAGACAATCCACCCGGACCGCTTCCACTATTCCATCGAAGACGAGGCGGACCGCTTCTACCGGACGTTCTACGGGGTCCCCTACGCCTCCCTCGAGGCGAACCGCTCGTTTGTCTCTCCGGGCCCGGCGCGGGAGGGATAGTCCCGCGTCCCACCCGGCAGGTTCATCTCCCTTCGGGATGATCGAGCGATCATGCCGGCAATAGTCCATTTCGACCTGCCCGCCGACAACATCGCGCGGGCACAGTCGTTCTACAGCTCCCTCTTTGGCTGGACCTTCGAGCGGTACCCTGGCCCGATCGAGTACTACGCGATCGCAACCACGAACGAAGACGGGACGCCCGGTATCGGCGGTGGGATGGGCCCCCGCGGTGCGCCTGAGCAGCAGATCATAAACTACGTCGGCGTCCCATCCGTCACGGACTACCTTTCGCGGGTGGAAGGACACGGCGGCGCCGTCCTGATGCCACGGACAACGATTCCATCGATCGGTTTCCTGGCGATCTGCCGGGACACCGAGGGGAACGTCTTCGGCCTCTTCGAGGAGGATCCCGGGACGGCCTGAGTCACAGGTAAGAACGATCGGGGGAAGGGTGATGGGGGAAGGATCGGAGGAGTGCTCCGACCTTCCTTATTGCTTAGTGCGGCACCTCCCCCATGACTGGATCTGAAAAAGGGGGATGAAGCGCGCCGGCTGTCGTGTTAGTCTTTGATTATCGAAAAAAACGAAAAATGAGCGGTTATTATCGATTTCTAAGGCAGTATTTCGCCCCCTTGCGGGTTGGGGTACCAGAAATAGTGTACATGACTTTTTAAAAGAAGGCATATCAAGCGGGGTTTCAGCAAAACTCTTCAGAACGCTGGGATTCGGAATTGAAATCCTGATGCGGGGAGAGGGATTCGAACCCTCGAACGCCTGCGCGATAGGGTCCTAAGCC
>CAYLUL010000142.1:0-5065 GCA_964386835.1 uncultured Methanospirillum sp. | reverse complement strand
CGGCGCGAGTGGTGGTACTCGAGCAGCCGTGCCCGATCCTCAGCCGCGACAAAGTCGAAGAACCGGGTGGAGCCCACCAGCTCGTCCCGGCGGTACCCCGACAGCCGCTCGAAGGCCGAGTTGACGAGCGCAATCCGGGTGTCGTGCTCCAGGATCACGCTCGCCGCCCCCGAGTTCTCGAAGATCGTCCGATACGCTCCGGTCGAGACGCGTGCCAGGCGCTCCGCATCGGCCGTCCTGACCGCTTGGTCGACCAGGTGGAGGAGCTCCCCGAACTGTGCCCGGGCGTCCCCCCCCTTCTGGAGGTAGTACGACGCACCGGAGTTGAGCGCCTCCATCGCCACCTCTTCGCGCCCTCGCCCGGTGAAGATGATGAACGGGGTCGCTATGCCGGCAGTCCTGACCCTCTTCAGGAGGTCGATCCCTGATAGGCCGGGCATCTCGTAGTCCGAGACGATCGCAATAACCCCCCCGGCATCGAGGAGCGCCAGCGCCTCCTCTCCCGATGTCGCCACCTCGACGGCATAGCGGCCGTCCCGTTCGATGAACCGTCGACCCAGGTCGAGCAGTGCCGGCTCGTCATCCACGAGGAGCAGCACAGGCCAGTACCCCCGGTACAACCCGAATGCCGGGCATGATACCAATCAGTGTTGTTCAAGTATCATATAATATCACCATAATGAATCCGGGGCATCGTTTCCAATCTGTCCGGAAATGCGCAGGGAGCGGGGGTCCAGGTGCCCTATCCGTAACAAAAACGACACCCTTAACAGCCCTTCTCCTCTCAGTACGATCAGGCACAGGTCACGATCGCATTGTGTACTTTCACTCTCACGCCCTGTGTCCGGGAGTCGGGGGCCCTACGGACCCCGAGGAACCATGAGACCATGGTGGAGAAAAATCAGACCCACCGGCCCGCAAGCAGCGTAACCACGATGCGGGTCGGCCCTTCGAAACGGAACGGTACCGCCTTCAAGGCGATCTTTAACTCGAGCCCCGTCGGCATGATCAGACTCGACGGTGGCCTGATCACGGATGCGAACCCGGGTGCGGCACGGGCCCTCGGGTACGCCCCGGGGGCGCTCGTCGGATCGGCGTTCGATGGGTGCTGTCCTGCTATCCAGCCAGGGGGGTTGGGCTCAATCGAAGCATTCGAGTCGCTCTGTTGTTGTGCCTCCGATGAAGAGGCCACCTCGAGCCCGTGGCGGTTTTCGGGAGCTGGGGGCGTTCCGCTCGACACGCACCTCACGGTGAGCCGGCTCTCGGACAACTCAGGCTCGGCCTATCTCCTCAGCTTCGGCCCACATCTCCCGGCAGGGACGGCCGATCTGTCGGCCGGCTTCCTCGACGACGTCCGGGACGCCCTGCGCGACCTTGCCGCCGGGGTGGTGGACGGACCCGGACTCAGTCGATTGGCCCGCAACGATGCGTTCCTTGATGGCGGAGGCAGCGATGAGGAAGTGCGAGATCTCCTGGTCCTCTGCGGGGAGCGCCTGCGTGAGTTATCTGGTGAGACGGGCCGCCTTGCGGCGTCGGCGGGCGACGGAGAGCTCGCCTCCCGGGGCGATGCAGCTGCCCATCCCGGTGTGTACGGCCAGGTCCTCGGCAACGTTAACCAGGTCCTCGACAGCGTCGGCGAGCCCATGTCGATCGCCGGGCGGTTCATCGACGATCTCTCGCATGGACGCCGGCTTGCCCCGATCAGGGGGGAGTATCACGGCGAGTTCGAGGCCCTGGTCCGTCGGCTCAACCGCTGTTTTGACACGTACATCGCCATCCACACGGAGACCGGCCGGCTTGCGGAGGCCGCTGTCCGCGGCGAGCTCGGCGAGCGGATCGATGATGGGCGGTTCGAGGGGAGCTGGAGGGCCCTGGTGCAGGGGATGAACGGAACCCTCGATGCCGTGGTGGGACCACTCAAGGTCGCCGAGCAGTACATCGACCGGATCGCCCATGGCGACATCCCCGATCCGATCATGGAGGAGTACCACGGGGACTTCAACGAGATCAGGAACAACCTCAACACCTGCATCGAGAACATCACCATCCTGGTCGAGGACACCCAGCTCCTGGCCGACGCCGGCGTCGCGGGTTCGCTCTCGACCCGGGCCGACCCCGAACGGCTCCACGGCGAGTACCGCCGGATCGTGGGGGGGATGAATGCGCTCCTCGACGCGGTGGCCGGGCCGGTGGGCATGGCCTCGCGGTTCATCGATGACCTCTCACACGGGCGGCGCCTCAAGGCTGACTCGGGAGAGTACCGCGGGGAGTTCGCTGCGGTCAGGACGAACATCGACCGGGCGATAGAGACCTACATCGCGGTCCACACCGAGACGAACCGGCTGACCGAGGCTGCCGCGAACGGCGACCTGGGCGTCAGGATCGACCCCGTCGGTTTCGAAGGAAGCTGGAAGGCGCTCGTTCAGGGGATGAACGAGACTCTCGACGCCGTCGTCGGTCCGCTCGAGGTGGCTGAACGCTCCATCGATCGGATCGCGCGAGGGGATATCCCCGCGCCGATCACGGACGAGTGTCGGGGCGATTTCAAGGAACTGATCGATAACCTGAACGCCTGTATCGCGAACGTCAACGCCCTGATCGAGGACTCGCTCGAACTCTCCCGTTCGGCGATCGCCGGTCAGCTGGACACCCGTGCCGATCCCTCCAGGCACCAGGGCGACTTCCGCCGGATTGTCGAGGGCGTCAATGCGACGCTCGACGCGATGATCGGTCCGGTCTTCGAGGCGATGCGAGTCAGCCAGGAGTACGCAGCCTGCAACTTTGCCGCGCGGGTCGACCCCTCACTCGAGGCGAAGGGGGACTTCGTTGCGTTCTGCGATGCGCTCGACGCGATCGGAACCCAGCTCGAGGCTTCGTTCCAGGAGATCTCACGCGTCGCGGAGGCCTACGCCCGTGGTGACTTCTCGACCGGGGTGGATTCGGCGCTCGACGTGAAAGGGGATCTGGTGGCGCTCCGGGAGTCGCTCAACCGGATCGGTGTCGAGGTCTCTCGGACGCTCGGTCTCGTCAACCAGCAGGTTGTCGAGCTCTCGCGCCACGCCGGTCAGGCCCGTGAGGGCGTTGAGGTGGTGGGCCGAGGAGCGAACGAGATCGCCCGGAGCGCTGAATCGGTCTCGCGGAACGCAGAACAGTCCGAAAATGGCATCGAGCAGGTCCTTCAGACCATGGAGGACCTGACCCGGACGGTTGGCGATGTCTCGTCAACGGCCGAATCGGTCGCCCGGTTGACGGCGGAGGCGAACAGCCTGGCAAAACGGGGGACCGAGGCTGCCGAGAAGGCGGAGTCGGGCATGGTCTCGATCACCGGGTCCTCATCGCAGGTGGACGCGATCATCAATGAGATCCGCGAGCAGATGGGCCAGATCGGCAAGATCGTCGGTCTGATCACGGACATCGCCAACCAGACCAACCTCCTTGCCCTGAACGCGGCGATCGAGGCGGCTCGGGCCGGTGACGCCGGGCGCGGCTTCGCCGTCGTCGCCGCGGAGGTAAAGTCGCTCGCGCAGGAGTCCCGGACATCCGCCGAGACGATCGCCGGGATGATCGGTGGGTTGAACGCGAAGTCGCAGGAGGCGGCCGATGCGATGCACCTGGCCGGCTCAGCGGTCCAGCAGGGCAATCTCGCCCTGAAGGAGACCCTCACGGTCTTCTCGGCCCTTTCGGACTCGGTCGAGGCGATCTCGACGGACATGACCTCGGTCTCCTCGGCGACCGAGGAGCAGGCTGCCTCGTTCGAGGAGATCACCGCCTCGGTCAACGAGATCGCAGGCCTGGTCAAGATCACCGCTCGCGATGCCGAGCACTCCTCCTCAACGGGCGAGGCGGCCCTTGCCTCGGTGCGGGAGATCACGGATATGATCCGCGAGATTGATGAGATCGTGGCGCACGTCGGCCGCGAGATGGGGCGGTTCTCGATCCGCACCGGTTGACTCCCTCCACTTTCTCCTTCCCGGCACCGGCGAACCCCGGCACCACTGATCACCTCATGGGTGAGGGCGAAAAGCCAGTGGCCGATCTCCAACCCCGGTCACTGGATGTCGCCGCGATCAGCGAGAGGAGGAGCACTGTTTGTGGTTTATTCGGTCACATCCGCTCTTCCACCCGGATGTAATCCGACCTCGTCTTTCCCCACGTGGAGGACATGCTCCTCCCCTCGGTGACAGTGACCGTGTAGGTGCCGGGTTCGTAGTACGTGTGCCGCAGCGTCGTCGGATCAGACGGGCTGATTGATATCAGCTCCTGCTGACCGTCACCGAACCGGATAGTATACGAATTATCACAGGTCGCCGTCAGGGTGAACATGACCGCGAGCGGAGTCCTCCCGGAGCGAGGGGAGCCTGAAAAGTCGAGGGAGCAGGAGGTGACGGTCGGTCGCGGTGTCACCGGGCTCGGGGCCGTCGCGGGAACGTAGTGAGGGGTCCGGGTCGGTGTCACGATGAACATGGTCGCGATGATCCCGATCGTAGGCACCGGCGTCGGGCGGCTGAATGTCGCAACGACGCCCATGCTCGGCGCGGGGACCGCCGTGCGCGTGGTCGTCACAGTCACGGTCTCGGTCCTGGCCGTAGTGGTCACCGATGTCACCGTCTCCGTCGCTCCAGCCGACACGGTCGTTGACCGGGCGGTCGTTGTCGTGGCGGTGGTACTGGTCGAACCGCCGGCCGATGATGCAGGCGCGGGCGATATGGTGGTCGCCACGGTCGAGGGGATGGAGGTCGATGCCGCGCGTGTCTCCCCTCCGGGCGCCGACGTGGTAGCAGCGTCAGTTGGCCCCGACGATGCGGTTCCGGGGGTCACCACTCCAGATGCGGTCACGGGTGCTGTGTCATCGAGGGACTGGGTGCCGTTCCCAATCGAGGGCGGCATCGTCATCGTGGTGTTTGTCCCCCCAGCGGGAGCGGTTCCGCCGAGTGTGGAGAGGAGCACCGCGATCAGGACGATGGCGAGGACGACGATCACCGCCAGCAGGAACACGACTCGCCGATCGCCACCGCGCTGCGTATCCTCGCGCTCATTGTTCATAGCCGAACAGGGGCGATCATGG
>CAYLUL010000141.1:0-5125 GCA_964386835.1 uncultured Methanospirillum sp. | reverse complement strand
GCGCCCTGTCGGGGCAGGGGCGTCATGACGTTGTCGTACCCGAGCCGCACCGAGAAGCCGTCACTCGCGCTGATCTTCACCTCGCCGCCCGGCTGCATGCCGCCGACGAGGTTGCAGAGATCCTTGAGGTAGGAGCCCTTGATCGTCTCATTCACCTTGCCGAGGTTGCTGTCTTCGGCCGGGTTCCACTTCGCCGGATCACTCGCCGAGGACTCGACAATCGGGCCCTGGAAGAGGTAGGGTGTCGTGCCGTCACCGAAGATCGGGAGGTTGCTCTCCATCCAGGCAACGTCGTGCGCCACCTGATCAGCGACGGTCGTACCGTCGCTGTCGTACCGGATCACTGTTACCTGCGTCGTCTGCGCAGCGGCCGGAGCGGCCACGAGCAGCACCACGAGCAGGAGTAGCAGAAGTCGTGTCTGTCTCATCGAAACTCCTCTGGTCGGCAGCGAGGACCGCTGGTCGCCGCTGCGCGGAAATCAGAACGATAGAAGACTCACCCGCGGGCGGTAAAAAGATTGTTGTTTACTGTTTAGGTTAATTAAATTAATTTAACCAACTTGACATCAAATCTTCTCGAAGAGACGAACCACATCCGCGAAGTCGATCCGGTTGTTGTTGTTGAAGTCGAAGGCGACGACCGGTTCGTTTGTCGCGATCCAGGTCATCTGGTTGAAGAACAGCACCACATCGGCAAAGTCTCGCCGCCCGTTCCCGTTCACGTCCTCATATTTCCCGTCTTTGTCCAGGTCGTTCGGAGCCACCTGCTGGGGCGGCACCGCGAGCGGGATCGGCGATCGGAAGATCTCGACGCGGGCAATATTCGAGATCGAAAGACCGGCCGCAGATGGGTAGTTCGTCTCGCCGTCCGAGAAGTAATGCCAGTATGACGGCGCGAGACAGGTCCTCATGTCCTCGTTGCCGAAGACATGCCAGCCCTTCGGGTTCGATGAATTGTCGGCGAGGAAGAAGAGGCGCATCCCGTCCCGCCACTCGTCGCCGTTCCGGGCATTCCACCAGGCGAGGATGGGTGCGCCCTGGCGCGAGGGCGGCGCATAGACGTTGGTGTAGCTGAGACGTTTCTTGAACCCGTCTGCCGCCCGCACCTGGACCTCGTCGCCAGGACGCATGCCGCCGACAAGGTCGCAGAGATCGCGGAGGGCGGTCCCTTTCACGGTCTCGTTGATCTTGTCCAGGTTGAGGTCCTCGGCTGGATTCCAGAGGTCGGTCTCCACGAACGTAGGGCCTTGGAAATGGTAGTGGGTCACCCCGTCGCCCATCACCGGCAGATTGGTCTTCATCCACGAGACGTTGACGGTCGTGCTCTCGGCGACCGTGGTATTATCCCAGCTGTAGCGGATCAGCTCGAGCGAGGTCGTTTGCGCCGATGCTCCCGGCACAACCAGAGCGAGCAGGATCGCCAGGACCAGTACCACCGAAGGGCGCCATCCTACCATCATGGGGACATGTATAACGGGAAGCCCATTAGTTGATTTCGGTTTCTCGCCGGAGTTAATTAAGTAAAATTAACCTATTCCACTAAAAGCAGCGGGACCGAACTCGATCACGATGGTCATGGCGCGAATCGCGTCGCAGGGCACGCACCGAACAGCCAGCGGAGCTCTTATGCTCGCCGGCAGTCTTCTTGTCGGCCTTGTCCTTCTGTCACTGGTCACCCTCGGGCTCCGCGCCGCTGCAGACCCCGGGGCACTCGCAACTGCGGCGCTTGATGGCGAGGTTGCGACTGCTATCGGCATCACTTTCGGGTCGGCGGGGCTTGCCGTCAGCCTCCTCGCCCTCCTCGGAACGCCGCTCGCCTACCTGATGAGCCGGACGCGGAGCCGGGCTCTGCCGCTCGTCGAGGCCCTCGTCGACCTGCCGCTGATCCTCCCCCACACGGTCGCCGGCCTCCTCGTCTACCTTGTCTTCATGCGGAGTGGCCCGCTGGGCTCTCTCCTGGGCGGAGTGGGACTCTCGTTCGAGGACGCCATCCCCGGGATCGTCGCTGCGATGCTGTTCGTCGGAATCCCGTACTACGTGGGGGCCGCACGCGATGGGTTCGCCAAGGTCCCGTTTGAGCTCGAAGAGGTCGCCCGGACGCTCGGCGCTGGCCCCGGCACCTCCTTCCTGCATGTCGCGCTCCCTCTTGCCGGGCGCGAATGCCTCTCCGGCGCAGTCGTCGCCTGGGGACGTGCGGTCGGCGAATTCGCCGCCGTGGTGATGGTCGCCTATCACCCCCTTGTCATCTCGACCCTGATCTACACCCGGTTCACCCAGTACGGCCTCGCCGACACGGTCGCGATCGCTGTCGTCCTGCTGATCGTCTGCGGTGGAGTCCTCTTCGCCCTGAGACGGGCAGCCCTGCACCTCTGGAGGCCCGATGCTGTGCTGTAAGGGATGCCGGGTGAGGGCCGGCCACTTCCATCTCGTCATCGATCGGTTCAGGCTCGCACGAGGAGAGCACTGCCTGATTATCGGCCCCTCTGGGGCCGGCAAGAGCCTCTTTCTCAGGGCGATAGCGGGCCTTGCTCCACTCGATCAGGGGACGATACTGCTCCGAGACTCTGAGGCGACGGACCTTCCCCCAGAGTACCGCCGAATCGGGCTCGTCTTTCAGCACTACAGCCTCTTTCCCCACCTGTCGGTGATCGAGAACGTCGCATTCGGGCTCCGGATGCGCGGTGTGGGGAAAAAGGAGCGACAGGTCGAGGCGGAGGCGGTGCTTGAGCGGCTGGGGTGCGGGGCATTGCGCAACCGCCGGCCGGGGACGCTCTCGGGGGGGGAGCAACAACGGGTGGCGATCGCACGGGCACTGGCGGCTGGAGCCGACCTCCTCCTCCTGGACGAACCGTTCGCGGCCCTCGACCCAACGACGAGGGCTCTCTGCCGTGCCGAGCTCCGCCAGTTCCGCAACACCCTCGACCTCACCGTGCTCGAGGTGACGCACGCGGCAGACGAGGCTTCCGCCGGGGCGGATCGGGCGATCATCCTCGACGGGGGAGAGATCGTGGCAGACGGAGTCTATGCGGACCTGACGGAGAGGCCCCCCACCCTTCGGGCCGCCCGTGCGATCGGCGTGCCGAACCTCGTCCGGACATCCCTCGTCGACCCCGGAGAAGAGGGGTGGTGCACGGTCTCTCCGTCTCACGTCTCCATCACTCTGGCGGACACACCCCCCTCGTCGGACGAGATCGGACTGGCCGGCATCGTCGAGACGACAGAACCACTCGGACCGATCGCCCGTGTCCGGCTCCGGGTTGGGGGACCGGGAGGACCGGCAGTCCTTACCGGTTTCTTGCATAGCGAGTCGGGGCCCAGGCCCGTGCCGGGGGCGCTGGTACGGGCGGTCTTCCCACGAAGCGCCGTTCGACGGTTTCCCTGAGATGGTCGCTTGAAAAGAGAAGACATATCAGCCCGGTCTCCCGTACCCTCTACCGATCATGGACCGGTATCAAGGTGGTCCGCCCGCTACCCGGGATCACCTGAGCGGCATGCTCCGGCGGGTCAACGGCGGGATCGCACTGGAGAGAAAGCCGCTCGAGCACCTCCTCGCCGAGCGGATCCCATCGACGGTCTGCCGGGACCGTTCGGAGTACCGGTTCGACCCGTTCGTCCTGCGCGATCTCGCTGGTCAGCTCCCGCCGGCGGTCAGGCAACGCATCAGCCTTCCGCTGCTCTTCTTTGTCGACCTGGACGATGGGGAGCGCTGCTTCATCCTGAGCGCCGACACGCTCGCCGTTCTCCGAGCGGTCGGGATGCTGCGGGGCCGGCACGAGGTGATCGACCGGCGGCTCTACCTGGATAGGGGCGTGGCAGACGCGTTCATCTCCCGGTTCCCGGGCCTTGGACAGGTCGCGGTCGCTCGAGGGCCGGACTGAGCCGTCGGCCCACCCGGCGGTCTTTCGCGTCTATCCAGTGGAAGCCCGATACTCCGCCAGGACGGCTGAACCGTATGCCTCGCGCTTCCGGGTCGGGATGTAGTTCCCCTTCGAGAGCCGGGCGAGGAGTTCGGCGACGATCTCCGCGTCCGAGCCCAGCTCGAGGTCCCGGACCACCGCGATGCACTCGTCAAGCCCCGTGATCCCGGTGGCTTTCCCGTCGATCAGGACCTGACGGACCCCGGGAGCCTGGCTCACCATGCCGCCACAGATGGTGCAGTAGACCCCTTCTTCGTCCTTACCCATCCGGCTCACCCCCGGATCATGACGAGCGACATCTTGAACGGGGTCACCGCCGAGAGCGCATGTGGCACGTTCGCCGGGAAGATGATCGTCTCGCCCGTCGTCATCTGGTGAGTAACACCATCAACCCAGACCTCCGTCTCGCCGTCAAGGATCGTGACCACCGCATCGTACGGGGCTGTGTGCTCGGAGAGCCCCTCCCCTTCGTCAAACGAGAAGATCGTGATCGAGCCTGCGGGATTGTTGACGATCATCCGGCTGGCGACGGTGCCCGACCGGTACTCGACGAGCTCGGCGAGCTTGAGAATCTTGCCCCCGAGTTCTTTTCTAGACTCTGTGCTCATGTCTCCATCCAAAGATGGAGCGCTCCTCTTCAATAAGGGTGAGGTTCTGACAGGCACACACATGGCGTCGGGATGAGGACGCGGTGCTCGGTTGGTTCGGATATTGAACGAAACCCGGACGACATGGCCGCAAAGTATAACAACCGGAAACGAGAGCCAAATGGAGAAAGAACGGTGGAAAAAATTATGACGAAGTCGTTGATGGAATACTTCAACCATGCGCCCCGAATCGGGACGATCAGCACCGCCGCCCAGGACGGCACGGTCGACGTCGCCGTGATGGGGTCACCCAGGATGACCGACGAAACGACCGTGGTGCTTGGTTCGGGCTCGAACCGGACGCTCGAAAACCTGAAGCAGAACCCGCACGCGGTCTACATGATCATGGAACCAGGCGAGGGGTTGATGGACTGGAAGGGCGTCCGGGTATACCTGAAGATGAAAGACCTGGCCACCTCCGGACCGGCTTTCGACGAGTACCGCCGACAGCTCGCCGGGGCCGTTGGCGAGGCGGCGGCGGCGATGATCCAGGCCCTCGTCAGCTTCGAGGTGACCGAGGTGCGGCCGATCGTCGACATGGGCCAGGGCTGGGAACAGGCA
>CAYLUL010000140.1:0-5144 GCA_964386835.1 uncultured Methanospirillum sp. | reverse complement strand
GCGTGGCGATCGCCCGCGCGCTGGCCATGGAGCCGGACATCATGCTGTTCGACGAGCCGACCTCGGCACTCGACCCCGAGCTGACCGGCGAGGTGCTCGAGGTGATCCGGAGCCTGGCCCGTGCGGGGATGACCATGCTGATCGTCACCCACGAGATGCGTTTCGCCCTCTCCATCGCGGACGACCTCCTCTTCATGGAGCACGGGACCATCCTCGAATCCGGTTCGCCGGCAGACCTTGCGACAAGCCCCGGCTTTGAAAGGACACGCCAGTTCGCCGGGCGTTTCGCCGACCTGTGAGGACCTGACATGGACCAGATCGCATTCATCGCTGAGATTCTCCTCCCTGCGCTCTGGGGCGGGCTTGCGGTCACTCTCGGGTTGATCGCGTGCACGGCCCCGTTCGGCGTGGTGATCGGAGCGGCGGTGGCGGTCGGACGCGTCTATGGCAATCGGCCGATTCAGTTTCTCTCTCGGGCGTATGTCACCTTCTTCAAGGGCTGCCCGCTCCTGCTCTTGCTCTTTATCCTCTACTTCGGGCTTCCCTCGATCGGAATCTCGCTCTCCCCGTTTGTCGCTGCCGTGCTCGGGTTTATCTTCTGCAACTCGGCGTACGATTCGGAGTATATTCGGGGTTCTATCCGGTCGATCAAAGAGGGGCAGTTCACGGCAGGGCTCGCCCTCGGGATGAACCGCGCCCAGGTGATCCGGCATGTCATTCTTCCGCAGGCGATGCGCCGTTCCATCCCGGGCCTTGTCAACGAGTTCGTTTACCTGATCAAGTACTCGTCTCTCGCGTACATGATCACCGTGATCGAGCTCACCGGGGCCGGCAAGATGATCGCCACCAGGTACTTCACCTACAACGAAACCTTCTTTGTTATCGGCCTGGTCTACCTCTTCCTCGTTACCCTTACGACGATCGGAGCCCATTTCCTTGAGCGCCATGCGGCCATCCCGTCGTGATGCTTGAAAAGGGAACGGCGGTTAGCGTGAATAACCGCCGACCTCATCACCATGATCGCATCCTCCGGCTCAGGAGATATTCGAGCTCTGATCGGGCAGGATGAAGTGAAAAACCGACCCCTCGCCCATGACGGAGTCGAGCCAGATTCGTCCCCCGTGTCTTTCGATGATCTTCTTCACGATCGCAAGGCCGATTCCCGTCCCTGGATACGAGTCCCGTGTGTGCAGGCGCTGGAAGATCACGAAGATCCGATCAAAGTACTCCGGCTCGATCCCGATCCCATTGTCGGCGACCAGAAGGTGCCAGCTCTCGCCTTCAGGGTGGGCTGAGAGACGGATCACCGGGCGAAGGTCTGGACGAGCAAACTTGATCGCGTTGTTGATAAGGTTGACAAAGATCTGGGCCACCTGGCTCCTATCACCCCTCACCATCGGCAGGGGCTCGCAGTGGATGATGGCGCCGCTCTCGATGATCGCGACGCGAAGGTCCGCAAGGGCGTCCTGGACGGCGTCGAACAGCGAAAAGACCGAGAAGGGCTGAGCCTGCGTGGATACCCGTGAGAAGGCGAGAAGATCGTTGATCAGGGACTGCATCCGCGTGCCGCCCTCTGTGATAAAATCGATGATCTCGTTTGCATCATCATCGAGTCGTCCCCGGTAGCGGCGCTCAAGGAGTTGAACAAAGCTCACAATCGATCTGAGCGGCTCCTGCAGATCGTGGCTTGCGATGTAGGCGAACTGCTGAAGCTCCTCGTTCGACCGCTTCAGTTCGGCCGCGTACCCCTCCAGGGCGCGGGCAGCACTCCTTTCGCGGGTCATGTCGTGCCCGATCAGCAGGATCTCGTTGCATCGGCCATCCTCCTGGACAAGGGGGAGGCATGAGACGAAGAACGTGTGCCCCTCTCCATCCGCACTCTCGATGACGACTTCACCACTCTGCGGCCGGAAGGAGACGATAGTCTCCTCAAGCATGCGGGAATATGCCTGCCCATGCGTTTTTTTAAGTATCTCCGCATCGGTTCGGCCCAGCACCTCATGCTCCTCCTTCCCGAGCAGCATGAGCCCCACTTCGTTAATGAACAGATAGCGGCCGTTGCGGTCATAGATGGCAAAGACCTGGGGGATCGAATGCGCCGCTAGCCTGAATCGCCACTCACTCCTCCGGACTGCCTGTTCGGCGCTCCGACGGTCGGTGACATCGATGAAGGTCGCCACCGCAGCGTAGACCTTTCCGCGCTCATCCAGGATGGGACTCGAGCTGATGCTGAAGATCCGGCACTCGGTGCCTTCCAGGCCGATCTGGCACTCCTCGTTCAGCACACACTCCCCGGTAAGGACCGATCGGGCAAGAGGCCAGGTCTCGGGGGTGTAGGAACGCTGCTGTGGCCCGGTCCCCTGCCAGTTTCCGAACTCGCTCACTGATGACGGTGCGGGGGTCCCCTCACCCCAGATCTCTGCAAATCCAGGATTCTGAAAGACAACCCGACCGGACGGCACCTCAGCGATGACGACCCCCACCGGCATCTGGTCGAGGATCGCCCGCAGGACAGAATGAAGACGGGTAAACCTGGACGTCGAGCGCTCCGCTGACTCAAGAAATCGTCGCATCCCGGCCCCGTCCTGAATGGTTACCACGACGCCGCCGATTCCCTTCCCGGCAGGGAGCGGCCGAACCGAATAGTGAACGAACTGGGGGACCCCTTCAACACCGTCGGTCCAGAATCCGGTCCTTCCGGACGAGTCAGAGAGGACGGTTGCCATTTTTCGAGCGACCTCTCGTTCGAGGGAGGAGGCGAGTCCAAGCCCGCCCCACCCCTGTCCGATCAGGCGAGCCCGACGACGCCGCACGGCTGCCGCCCCCGCCGCGTTGACGTGCACCACGTGCAGGTCCGCATCGAGAATCCATACCTGGTCGGGTATTGCGTCCAGGAGGGTAGTTGTCGCGCGATCTGCCCAGGGCTCACGCCCATCAATTGCTCTGTCTCCGCCCGGCCGGACCAGGGCGGCACGGAGGACGGCCACCTCCTCCTCAAGTGCGTTCACCCTCTGGGCGAGGTCGGTCTTTTCGCCCTCGAGGCACCAGAGCTGTTGTTTGGCTTCGGCCAGTTCTCGTCGTCGTGCCTGCGCAGTCGCACGCACCTGGGTCACATCGTGGACCGTGCCGACGGCGCCGATGATACGGTAGCCGGTCCGGGCAAGCGGACCTGCATTGAGGTGAATGTAAAGTGGTTCGCCGTCGGCGCCGCGGAGCTGCCGTTCGAGTTCGCGGTAGTGCCCGAGATATACCTCTGCCGGAATCGTTGCGCCCCGGACCTGCTCGAGGTACGGAACCGCTGCCGGATTCGCCACCAGGAGCTCACCCTCCCCTCCGGTCGCGATCACACCGACCGGGAGTGACTCGATCACGGCCGAGAGCAGGGCGCGATCAGCCTCTGTCTGTCCCAGGAGCGTTCGGAGGCGTTGGATCTCGTGAACAGGGTCTTCGTCCGGGGCACGCTGCTGGTGTATCCTGGTCCCGATTGGGTCGCCGTGCTCGTCCTGGCAGGGGACCGCCCGGTGCACGATCCGCCGGAGATCACCATTCCTGGTGATGATCCGACAGCAGAAACTCTGCGCTACCGACCGGTCCATCAGGGTCTCGCGGACACGATCCTGGTCATCTGGATGGATGGTCCTGACCAGAAGGGAGGGGTCCTCGCTGTACGCCTCCGGGGGATACCCCGTCAGGTCCTCACAGGACGGGGAGATATACTCACAGTCGCCTTTCGTACCTATCCACGCCTCGAGGTCGGGCGACGTCTCGAGCACCCGGGACAGGAGCCGGCGCCTCTGGTGTTCCTCGGTCAGCTGGGCGATACGAGCAGCCCAACCCCGGGGGTCCTCTTCCATCCCGACGCCGATAAGATGCACCGGACCGTCGCCCAAATCATGGGGGATCATGCCGCGATTCAAGGGGGGGACGAGGATGACGTCAAAGAGCCGCGCTCCAACACGATCAGGGTAGTGCTCATCGATCGTTACCTCAAAACCACGGGTTCTGAGTTCGCTGAGCAGAGGGTCGAACCCATCAATCGGACTGATTGCGAGGAGGTGAGGCATGGATGGGGCCGAACGGCCGAATGATGAAGGAGTTCTCCTGGGTGATGATAAATATTCGGAAGTGTTTATGCCCTCAACGATAAGGCCATTATCCGTTCCCGGAGAAGGTATGTACCAACAATGGCCATCTCTCGACAGACAGAAGAACAGGTCCTCGACCTTTTGTCGCGTTTCACCAGAGCGGTGCGTGACGGCGAAGCCGATCTCGTGAAAGCCATGATCGCCCCGGAGTTCTCCGCAGTCCTCCCCGGGCTTCAGGAACGATATATCTCGCCGATCGGGTTTGTTGAGACGCTTCCGGCACCGTTCAGCCTCGAAGGTGTTGAGGTCAGGGCCGAAGGGACCATCGCCTGGGTCTTCGCTCGCATGGTCTGTGGCCCTTCACCAGAACGGACCGGCTGGTTCTCCGCCGTACTCCGGGGGACCGGACATGCGTGGCTCGTCGCACAGGTGCACGGATCTCTATCGGCATAATTTAGACCCATTTCAGATAAACAAGGCCTCTCTGCCCATACTATTAAACCTGATCGGATGCCACGGATGCACTGCAGGCAGAGCATGAAGGACGATTTCATCGAACAGAGGTTCGACCGGGTCGGAACAGAGTGCGAGGAACTGAGACGCTCCCAGGCCAGAATCTGCCAGAAGATCAGCCTGATCACGCGGATGGGTCCGGGGGTATGACAGGATGAACCTCATCGCACCTGTCGAAGAGATGCGGAGCGAACTCAGCCGTCTCTCGGATCGCCTGGATGCACTCGAAGAACGCCCCGATATGGCGTTCGACCGAGCACCGAGGAGCTCTGTGCAGAAATCAAGGTGATGAAATGCTCGGGATCATCCGGATGGAAAGAGCTGGTGCCTGATGTTTGACCGATGCCCCGGAGCGGCCCGCATCCGAACTCCGACCCTGGAGATCCGGCCCTGTCCACAGTGCGGTGAGGAGATTGAGATCTTTTCGAACGATCGCGTGGTCGCCTGCAGTGCATGCGGATTTGAGATCTACAACGATATCCAGTCGTGCGTTCGCTGGTGCCGATACGCCCGCGAGTGTGTTGGCGACGAGGTCTACGAGAGACT
>CAYLUL010000139.1:0-5164 GCA_964386835.1 uncultured Methanospirillum sp. | reverse complement strand
TCCTCTACGTTCTGGGCTTTGCGATCAGCTTGACGTCGCCCGTGCCGAGCTGGATTGGCTGGCCGACGATGACGTTCTCGGTCACGCCGTTGAGTTCGTCCACCTCGTTCGCGACCGCGGCATCGAGCAGGTGGTTCACCGTCACTTCGAACGCGGCTCGAGAGAGGACGGACTCCTTCTCCCCGGCGATGCCGTGCCGGCCGATCTGCTTGACCTCGCCGTCCATGCACATCATGTCGGCGACGAGCATGATATGGCGGACATCGACCTTGATACCCTGCTCGCCGAGTGTCGAGAGGGCCTCGGCCATGATCGCGTTTCGCGCGGCCTCGATACCGAGCACCTGGGCGATCTCGCTGATGTTGTTCGTCCGGGTACGCGTAGTGTCGACACCGGCGACCTCGAAGACGTCCTTTAGATTGGAGCCTTCAGTATAAAGTATGTACTCACCGCTCTCTTTTCGGACCACGACGCGCTCGATATCGTCGATGCCCTGCACGATCACGTTCCTGACATGCTCGGCGAGCTGGAAGAGGTTCTGGTACTTCTCCTGGTCCTTGGGCGTGAAGACGATCACATGCTCGTCGGCGATCACCTCGGCGTCGAAGTCGCGGTAGTGCCGGCGTTCGCGGATCTTCTTCTGGGCGGTCTCGGCGATCACGTCCATCGAGATCTTCCGCTTCGCGAGCACGGCCTCGTTGACATGGACCTGGACCTGCATATTCTCCATGTCGGTCGTGATGTCGCCGAACTCGTGCAGGGGGGCCGCCTCGATCTGCCACGAGACCATCCGGGCCTTGTCCCGGTCGTTGTTGTACTCGGGCGAGAGGTAGATGGTCATGGTCGGGGTCGAGGGCTCCTTCCGGGCGTCCATGATCTCGATCAGGCGGGGGAGACCGAGCGTGACGTTGATCTCGGCCACACCCGCGTAGTGGAAGGTACGCATCGTCATCTGCGTGCCCGGTTCGCCGATCGACTGGGCGGCGATGACGCCGACCGCCTCGAGCGGTTCAATCCGGGTTGAGCGGAACTCGGCGTGGACCCCGTCCATGATCTGCCGGAACTGCTTCTCGGTCACCTCCTTGCCTTCGAGGGCGTGTATCAACTGCTGGCGGGTCAGCTCGGGGAGTTTTGCCTCCTCGATCTCACGGCGCATCCCGTCGGTGAACATCAGACCTCCTCCTTGAGGACCGACTCGACAAGGCCCTTCACATCGACCGGGTCGCCGAACGAGCCCTTCATGGGGTCGGTCCCGTCCTCGCCGTATTCGAACTGGATGATCCGGCCCATCGTGGTCCGGACGGTCCCGTCGTAGGCGACTTTCAGGTCCTGTAGCGCGTTGATCAGCCGACGCTGGAGGTACCCCGACTGGGAGGTACGGACGGCCGTGTCCACGAGACCTTCACGGCCACCGATCGCGTGGAAGAAGAACTCGGTCGGGTTGAGTCCGCTCTTGTACGAGTGCAGGATGAACCCGTGGGCGTCGGCGCCACGGTCGCCCCGCTTGAAGTGCGGCAGGGTTCGCTCCTCGTACCCTCGCATGATCCGCTCTCCACGCACAGACTGCTGGCCGATACACCCGGCCATCTGGGTGAGGTTCAGCATCGAGCCACGGGCCCCGGAGACGGCCATCAGCACTGCGGAGTTGCCGAGACCGAGGTGGCGGCCCGCGATCTCACCGGTGCGGTCACGAGCCTTGCCGAGCACCTGCATGATCTGCATCTCGAGGGTCTCCTCGGGTGTCCGGCCCGGCATCGGCTCGAGCTGGCCCTCCTGGAAGATCCGGATACGCCGGTCGACATCGTCCTTCGCCTTGGAGAGCTCGTCGTCGATCTGACCATACTCGGTCTTGGAGAGGTCCTCGTCGTCGATCCCGAACGAGAACCCGTCGATCATGATCCCCCGGATCGAGAGGCGGGTCATGTCGTCGATGAACCGGCTTGCCCGGTCCATCCCGTACTGCCTGATGATCCGGTTCAGGATCGCCCCGTCGAACGCACCGATCGACTTCTTGTCGACCGTGCCGGTCTGGAGCTGGCCGTCGATGATCCTGACAAACGCGTCCCGTTCACAGTCGGTGTACCGGCACTCGTCGCAGTTGATGCAGGACGAGGCGCGGAAGACCATGTTCAGGCCGTCGGGCAGGATCATCGAGAAGACCTGCTTGTTGGACCACTTCGGCGTCCCGTCCTCCTCGGTCAGGCCGGGCTCGGGCAGGTGCTCGAACTCGAAGAACTTGAGGAGGTAGAGGATCTCGGACTTGGTGAACCACCGCAGGTCGTGGGTCAGCATGAAGATGCCCGAGATGTGGTCGTGGATGCCGCCGATGATCGGGCCGCCGAACCGGGGTGAGAGGATGTTCTCCTGGACCGCGACCAGGATCGCCGCCTCGGCGCGCGCCTCCTCGGTCTGCGGGACATGGAGATTCATCTCGTCCCCGTCAAAGTCAGCGTTGTACGGCGGGCAGACCGCGGGGTTGAGCCGGAAGGTCTTGCCGTCCATCACCTTGATCCGGTGGGCCATGATCGACATGCGGTGGAGGGACGGCTGCCGGTTGAAGAGCACGATGTCCCCGTCGCGCAGCTGCCGCTCGACCGTGTACCCGGGCTCGATCGCATCGGCGATCGTCTCGAGGTTGTCGCCCCCGAGCCGCAGGCGCCGGTTGTCCGGGCGGATCACGTAGTTTGCGCCGCAGGGGTCCTTGAGGCTCTTGCGCTCGGGCCCGCGAAGGGCAAGGGTGCGCATCTCCTCGAGGTTGTGGGACGTCACCCGTACGGGCACGGTCATCTCGATCGCGATCGAGAGCGGGACGCCGACCTCCGTGACCGAGAGGTTCGGGTTCGGCGAGATGACGGTACGGGCCGAGAAGTTGACCCGCTTCCCCGAGAGCGAACCGCGGAACCGTCCGTCCTTGCCCTTCAGGCGCTGCGAGAGCGTCTTTAAGGGGCGGCCCGAGCGGTGGCGCGCGGGCGGGCATCCGGCCACCTCGTTGTCCAGGTAGGTGGTGACGTGGTACTGGAGCAGTTCCCAGAGGTCCTCGATGATCAGCTGGGGCGCGCCCGCGTCCTGGTTCTCCTTGAACCGCTGGTTGATCCGGATGATGTCGACGAGCTTGTGTGTCAGGTCGTCCTCGGACCGCTGGCCATTCTCCAGGATGATCGACGGCCGCATCGTGACCGGCGGAACGGGCAGTACGGTGAGGATCGTCCACTCGGGCCGGGCCACGTCCGGATTAATCCCGAGGAGACGGAGATCCGAGTCCGGGATCCGCTCGAGCCGAGCCCGGATGTCCGCCGGCGTCAGCTTGTGCTCAATCTTCTTCCCATCCTCGAGCAGCACCTCGGAGAAGGTCGTCGGTTTCTCGAAGTTGACCTTGAGCTGGAGCTCGTCGCAGTGGGGACAGGCCCGCTCCTTCTTGATGTCCTTCTCGGTCAGAACGTCGCCGCCGAGCTCGTCCTCGGCCGTGACCGAGACCTTCTGGATCTCGTCGGGCGAGAGGAGCAGTCGTCCGCATGAACGGCAGGTGACCCGGAGGAGTTTCCGGATCAGGCGCGTGTACCCGACGTGGATGACGGGCTTCGCGAGTTCGATGTGACCGAAGTGCCCGGGACAGTCGGCAGCCTTCTGGTCGCATGTCTTGCATCTCAGCCCCGGATCGATGACCCCGAGCGCGAGGTCCATCAGGCCCTGGGGGTAGGGGAACCCGTCGTCGTCGTAGGTATCGGCCCAGATGATCTTGCGAACGGACATGGTCCGGATCTCCTTCGGGGAGAGGAGACCGAACTTGATCTTTCCGATGCGTTTTGGACTCGGCATGTGAGTGTTACACCTGGTCCTCGAGGACCATCCTCGGGGCGATCCCCATGCTCTTCATCTCGTCGAGGAGGAGCTTGAATGCGTAGCTCATCTCGACATAGTAGATGTCGGTCTCGGCGCCGCAGACGAGGCAGCGGGTGGTGTTCCGCTTCCGGTCGAGCATGGCGACCATGCCGCACTTGGCGCAGACGTACTGCTGGACCTTGTCGGACTCGTCGAGCAGCCGCTCCTTCAGGGCCATCGCGGCCCCGTGGCCGATCATGACGTCGCGCTCCATCTCACCGAACCGGAGACCACCTTCGCGGGCACGCCCCTCGGTCGGCTGGCGGGTCAGGACCTGCACGGGCCCGCGGGAGCGGGCGTGCATCTTGGACGAGACCATGTGGTAGAGCTTCTGGTAGTAGATGACGCCGACATAGATATCCGCGGAGAACGGCTTGCCGGTGATCCCGTCGTACATCACTTCGCGGCCGTTGGGGGCGAACCCGAACTCCGCGAGGGCGCTGCGCAGGTCCGCCTCGATCTCGCCCGAGAAGGCCGTCGCATCGATGCGCCGCCCCTCGAGTGAGCCGACCTTGCCGCCGATCATCTCGAGCATGTGCCCGATCGTCATCCGCGACGGGATCGCGTGCGGGTTGATCACCAGGTCGGGGACCATGCCGAGCTCGGTGAACGGCATGTCTTCAGGGGCCGTGATCAGGCCGACGACTCCCTTCTGCCCGTGTCGGGAGGCGAACTTGTCGCCGACCTCGGGGATACGCAGGTCGCGCGTCCGGACCTTGACCAGCCGGGACGAGTTCTCGCCCTCGGTGATGATCACGGTGTCGACGATGCCGTGCTCGTTCGAGCGCATCGTGACCGAGGTGTCGCGTCGCTTCTCGACCGTGATCAGGTCCGATGTCGGCTCTTCCAGGAACCTTGGCGGGGAGGTCTTGCCGATCAGGACATCCTTCTCTCCCACCACCGTCTCAGGATTGATGATGCCGTCATCATCGAGGTTCTTGTAATATTCCTCACCGTGGGCGCCGGTCACTTCCGAGTCAGGGATCTCGATACGATCGACCTGGCCGCCGGGGTATCGGCGCTCTTCGCCCTCGTACGTCCGGAAGAAGTGCGACCGGCCGAGCCCGCGGTCGATCGAAGCGCGGTTGAAGATGAGCGCATCCTCGATATTGAACCCTTCATACGAGAGGATCGCCACCGTGAAGTTCTGGCCGGCCGGCCGGTCGTCTGATCCGATCAACTCGTTGGTCTGGGTCCGGACGAGCGGTTTCTGCACGTAGTGGAGCAGGTGCCCTCGGGTTCGGTTCGGCCAACATGAAGCTCCGGCCCGACACGCGAGGGCACC
>CAYLUL010000138.1:0-5169 GCA_964386835.1 uncultured Methanospirillum sp. | reverse complement strand
GCGAGGAAAGCCGGTACGAGGGGCTGACTGTTGATGAAGAACGAGTTCCAGAAGATACGGGCGATCAGCCACCGGTGATCAGCGAGCCCGATCTCCCCCAATCGTTCGGTGATGCGCATCCCTACCCCCGGAGATGCCTCGCTACCCCCGGCCCCGGTTGGGGGGATGAGCAGGAGAAACGGATTGATCACGTAGAGAAAGAAACTGGCGGTGATCCAGTAGATGGCGTACTCGGGGACGATAAGCCAGAGAAGGATGTTCGCAAGGACAAGGTCCGCCACGATCAGGTTCGAGAGGACCGACCGGACATCATGGCGCTCAAGTCGACCGAGTGCTTCAGTCTCGTCGTCCAGTTCTCTCTGGACGCTCGTAATGAGCCGGTCAAGGTGGTCCCGAACCGCGTCGTACGAACCATCGATCAACCGATTCACCCCTGGTGCCCCGGTGCGGATCTCCGTCCGGAAAAAAAGAGTATCGTATTGGTCCGGATCATCCGAGCTCGTCCCAGCGGTTGCGACGCTGGTAAAGGACAACACCGATCCCGACAAGGGCGATCACGATGATCACGGCGATGTAGGGAAGAAGGCCGCTGCCCTGCTGCGCTCCGCTCGCCGTCGCATTCGACGTGCCCGGTGTCCCCTGGGCCCCGGCATAGTGGGAGCGAAGGTCGACCGAGTCGTTGTACGCCTCGAGTGCCTTCTCCGCGGATTGGTTCGCCCGGATCCTTGCCTGGTTGAAGTTGCCGTCCGCCAGGCTGTCCGCCGCGCTCGTCAGGGACTGCTGTGCGCTCTCGCGCTTGACGGTGATCGCGGCGACGCGAGGATCGTTTGCGAGATCGCTGTTGGATTTGAAGAACGTGAGCATCTCGTCGACATTCCGGATCTGGGACGTCGCCCGGTCGACCTCAGCCTGGGCCCCCGAACGGTCCAGGCTTGCGGTGGCCTCCTCAACAAGGGTGCTGATCCTCTCGATTGCGCCCGTCTGGGACGAGACATTTCCTGATGTTGCCGTATTCAGGAGACGCTCAGCCTCTCCGTACTTCCGTTCGGCCTCGGTGGTATTCGCACCCTTCGCCGTCTGCGCGTCGATATCGCTCCGGAGTTTGACGAGTGCCGCTCGCACCTCGTCCAGGCTCCTCATCACGTCCTGGGGATTCACCACCTTCCGCGCGATCGTATATTCTCCGTCATCGCGGACCTTGCTTGACTGGTCAAGCCACTGGAAACGGAGGACCGTGAGGTTCTGCGTCGCGTTCATCTGGGGGACCGTCCCCTCTAGCATCACCCGTAACTTGACCGACGTCTCCTTTGGGTATTCGAGCTCGAAACCGCTGATCTTGAAGAACTTCCCGAAGCCATCGGGCTTCGGGTTCTCGTTGCCGCTTATCACGATAGCCCACGTCCACTTCGGCCTTTCAAGCTCGGAGAAGAGCGAGAAGGTGTCCTCGCTCGGGAACGTGCTCCCGGAGATGGCCGGGAAGTCGACAACTGCGTTCACGGTCACCGGCACTCCTGCCTGGAGAGCCCCGTCGGGTGAGACCTCTGCGGTCTCGACTTTATAGGCGCTGCCTGCGACCGAGAGGGCGCAGACAAGCAGCATGGCTATGATGATGCGTGCGATAAAGTTCATGGCACATTCTCCGAATCGTTCTCGAAGAGCGGTTCGATGCCGCCCTCGAACATCGTCCGCCCGTTGGGCTTCTGTTTGGCGAGCTCCTCCTTGGTCTCCTTTGCCATCTCGAGCAGGTCGCGGATACGGGGCGCATCCCCGACCGAGGCGAGGACCACGATGGCGGCCACGTAATTCGACCTGATCGGATAGTCCCCTGAACGGATCTCCTCACCATCGATCTGCTCCTCGATCCATGAGCGGGCCTTCTCTACTCCCTTTCGGTCCATCTCTTCGGGTGGCCCGACGAGCAGGATCAGTGCCCGGGTGGCTGAATGGAAGTTGCAGGGAAGCGTGAGCCGACCGAGGACGGCGGAACGGACGAGTGAGAGAATCTTTGCAGAGCGGTCATCGCCGAGGAGCTGCTGCTCCGCGCCTTCCTTTCTCCGGAGCCCGCCGAGAAGTGCACTGAGTGCCCCCTCCCGCTGCTTCTGCCGGGCACTGACGGCGTCAGTCTTGGCGAACCCGACCGTCGTGATACCACCGCCGCGCAGGGTGTTGATGATCTCGGACGAGTCCACGACCATCTCGCCGACCCCCTCCTGGCCAACCTCGCCGGCCCTGAAGAGGACACCGAATCGGCGGACAATCTCATCGTTGATCCGGTCATATGCAGTTTTGATCGACTCACCCTCCTTCCGCCAGGCCGCGTTGTCAAAGATAAACGTATTGTCGGCGACGTTGGCAAGCGTCGTGAGAGATCGGGCCGCGTTGTACGAGTAGAGCCTTCCTTCCTCCGGCGACGGGATGATACCGATCGTGTAGATCGGCTCCTGGTACAGCGTCTTGAGGTGCTGAGCCAGGACCGGCGTGCCTCCCGAGCCTGTTCCACCTCCCAGGCCGGCAACGATGACGAACGCATCGATGTCATGAGTTCCGATCCCTTCGATCGCGGTAACGATCGAGTCAACCTCATCGCGGGTGACTTTTGCACCGAGGGCGTTGTCGGTTCCGACCCCGTGGCCCTTGACCACGGTCTGACCGATCAGTACCCGGTCTTTCATCGGGATGTGCCTGAGCCCGAGGAGGTCGGTCCGGGCTGTGTTCACCACAACCGCGCGGAACAGGTGGGTCTTGTCCTGCTCCATGAACATGTCGACGACCTTGCCCCCAGCCTGGCCGAACCCGATAAAGAAGACCCTCATCCTCTGACACTCTCCAACGGATCCATGTGTGGAGTAGTATGAGTCCCTCACGTTTATGAGGTTTTATTCAACTTCACAAACGTTCTTATCCTTTTTGCATTAAACCTTGTATCCAGGAATGAAGTGCTGCATTGTCGGAGGTGGACTTACCGGGCTCGTAGCGGCCCTATCTCTCCCCGCCGATCACGAGGTCGATCTCTACGAACGTCGACCCATGCTCGGGGGCTGTCTCTCCTCGATCGACCGCGGCACGTACACGATCGAATCGTTCTATCATCATTGCTTCGAGGGCGATCGGCATCTGCTCGCCCTTCTCGAACGGCTTGATCTCCTTGATGAGCTCGAGTGGCTCACCGGCTCCACCGGCTACTATGTGAATGGTCGCTCATACCCGCTCTCGAGCCCGATGGAGATCCTGGCGTACCCTCACCTGACGGTGCTGGACAAGGCCCGCCTCGCCTGGTTGACGCTTCGAGCGGGAAAACTTGACCGCAAGGCCCTCGACGATGTGACGGCCCGTGAGTTCATCCTCGACCACGTCGGGCGTTCAGTCTACACCTCGTTTTTCGAGCCCCTGCTCAGGTCCAAGTTTGGACCGATGCGCGACCAGGTCTCGGCCGCCTGGCTGGTCTCGCGGATCGCCATCCGATCGAACCGGACCTCTGGCGGCGAGCGGCTCGGGTACCTCCGGCACGGTTTCCAGGGGTTGATCAACCGGCTCCAGGAAGAACTGGATGCACGGGGATGTGTGATCCACACGGGAACCCCCGTCAGCTCAATGCAGCGCGACACGCACTCCTGGGCGGTCGAGGGGAATCGCTACGACACCGTCATCTCGACCATTCCCCCCCAGGTGCTCGCGTCGATGACGGGGATCCCGTTTGCTCCGATCCCCTACCAGGGAGCGGCCTGTTTGACTCTCGCCCTCGACCGTGAGGTCACCAACGGGATCTACTGGTTGAACATGAGGGACGACGCTCCGTATGGGGCCGTGGTCGCGCACACGAACTTCGCCCCATTCGAACGCTATGGTGAGCACCTGGTCTATCTCGCGTCGTACTACGCGGGCGAGCTGCCGGCGGGACACGATGAACGGATGCTCTCCGATTTCTGCGAGCGGTTCGGGGTGGCAAGGGAGGAGGTCCACTGGCATCACCTGGAGGTGGACCCCCACGCCGGTCCAATCTACACGACCGGCTACCGCCGCCTGATCCCGAACTACGAACAGTACGGCCTCTACATGGCTGGCATGTTCTCGTGGCCCAACTACCCCGAGCGGTCGATGGAGGGCTCGATCATCGCGGGAGAGCAGGTGGCGACCTGTGTGGGGAGACGCGCCGCTCATGGATGATCCTGAACTGACGGCAGTGCTCCCGGTCTACAACGACCTCGCGGCTCTTAAGACTGCGATCCCGGTCTCCCTCGCAACCCTGGAGCAGTGTGCCGAGCGGTTTGAGCTCGTGGTCGCCGAGGACGGCTCGACCGATGGTTCGGCGGAGTTCGTCCGCGAGTACGAGGCCGTTGATCCTCGCGTCCGGCTCTTTCACTCGGACGAGCGGCTCGGGCGGGGAAGAGCGCTCAGCCGTGCGTTCCGGGCGTCGACCGCCCCGATCGTCTGCTATTACGATGTCGACCTTGCGACCGACATGCGGCACCTCTCCGAGCTCGTTGGTGCGATCCGGGATGGGGCGGCGATGGCGACCGGTTCTCGCCTGATGCCAAGCTCGCAGATTGTCCGCTCCGGCGGGCGCGAGTTCGCGAGTCGTGGCTACAACCTGCTGGTCAGATCCGTGCTCGGCTCACGCCTCTACGATCACCAGTGCGGCTTCAAGGCGTTCGATCGGGCCCGGCTCCTGCCGATCATCGACCGGGTTCGGTCACCTCACTGGTTCTGGGATACCGAGGTCCTGGTTCGGGGGCAGCATGCCGGGTACCCCGTGCGGGAACTCCCGGTGATATGGACCGAGGGGCCAGGCACCACGGTCCGGCGGAAGGACGTTATCGAGATGGGAAGCGCCGTCTTCCGACTCTGGTGGCAGCTCCATGTGGCGAAGGATTAGTGCGATCGTCATCCCGACCGTGATCGCAATCGTGATCATCGGCTACATGCTGGTCCCGATCTGGACCGACCTGCTCGAAGCGCTCCAACATGTCGTGCCAGTGTACCTGGTTGCGGCGATCGCCGTCTGCGTTCTGGCGTGGGCCCTCCGGGGATGGCGGTACCGACTGATCCTGAACGGATTGGGGATCCGTCCGACCCTTGGGTTCGCGATGGCCTGCATCTTCGTCTCACAGACTGCAAACCTGGTGATCCCGGCCCGCCTCGGCGACCTGGTCCGGGTCTTCCTCCTCAAGC
>CAYLUL010000137.1:0-5300 GCA_964386835.1 uncultured Methanospirillum sp. | reverse complement strand
TCGACCGTGATCCGGTCCTCCTCGATCTCGAGGACGCGCCAGAGCTGCCCCTTGGTGATGAAGACCGAGCCGGGGTGGATCGTGCCGACCACGAACGACTCGTCCAGGGTCCCGACAGTCCGCCGCGAGGCGAGGTCGAAGACCCGGACCTTGCGCTCGTCGTGGATCATCGAGAGGTTCCCCATCAGGTACCGCCGGGCTCGCGATGTCGTGACCAGGCGGTCGCCGTCACGCCGGACCAGGCGGTGGTCGGCCATCTCAGCCACGACGCGGTCGAGGAAGGGGCCGGGGTCCGGGAAGACCGCGGTCCCTGCAAGGATCGCGCGGACCTGTGCGAGTTCGATCTCACCGTGCTCGACCGCGAGCGCCGCCACCTGGTTCGCCAGGACGTCGGCCGCACCGTATGGGATCCGGACCGGCTCGAGCTCGCCGGCCATCGCGCGCCGCACGATCACCCCGGACTCGAGGAGGTCGTCGAAACCGGTCGCAAGGACCGTCCCCCTCGAAACTGCGGCCAGGCGGTGGCCCGCGCGCCCGACGCGCTGCACCAGCCGGGCGACCTCGCGCGGCGAGCCGAACTGGACGACATGCTCGACATGCCCGATGTCGATCCCGAGTTCCATCGAGGAGGTGCAGATCAGGGTCGCGAGCTCGCCCTTCTTGAACCGGTCCTCGGCGTCGATCCGGACCTCGCGCGAGAGCGACCCATGATGGACCTCCACGTCGCCTCGTCGAAAGAGGGCATGCCCGAGGGCTTCGGCCGTGACCCGGGTGTTGGTAAAGACCAGGTTCGAACCAGAGGGAGCCAGGGCTCGCTCGACGCACGTTGCCTGGGCATCAAACCGGTCCCCCGCGTAGACGACCCCGAGGTCGAGGGACTTTGCGACCGGCACGGCGACCACCCGGCAGGGGCGGTTCGGACCGCAGAGGAATCGGCCGACTTCATCCGGGTTGCCGACCGTCGCCGAGAGCCCGATCCGCTGAAATTCCCCCGCGTAGGTCCGGACCCGTTCGAGCGCGACCGAGAGCTGGGCCCCGCGCTTGGAGCCGGCGAGCTCGTGGATCTCGTCGATGATCACATAGCGGACACCTGCCAGGTGCTTCCTGAGCGTCTTTCCCATGAAGAGCGCCTGGAGCGACTCCGGCGTGGTGATCAGCAGGTCGGGGGGATGGAGGGCCTGCTTGCGCCGTTCGGCCGCAGGGGTGTCCCCGTGGCGGACGCCCACCCGGAGACCGAGGGCGGCGCACCACCACTCCATCCGGGCGAGGATGTCCCGGTTGAGGGCACGGAGCGGGGTCACGTAGATCGCTGAGAACCCGGCGCTGGCCGTGTGGAGGAGGCCGTGGAAGACCGGGAGCATCGCCGACTCGGTCTTGCCCGTCCCCGTCGGCGCGATCAGGAGGAGGTGCCGGCCTGCCACCACCTCGGGGACGGCGAGCTCCTGTGCCTCCGAGAGCCCGACAAAACCACGGTCGGCGATCGTCTGGCGAATCCGGGGGTCGAGGAGGTCGAGCGCGGTCATCGCCCCTGCTCCTCTTCCCCGTCTGTGTCGGGGGGGGCGAGCGACTCGATCGGCCCGAGGAGGGTGCCATCGGCGAGCAAGATCTCGACGGTCTCTTTTTTCAGGCAGCGCGAGACCGGGCTCGACGGGTCGGCAAGGATCCTTCGGACGTCGTACCCGGCGAGCTCGTTGAAGGCGGGGACGAAGAGCGCACGGGTCGCCTGGCTGGTCGCCGGCAAGCCAAGACAGGGAGCATCGAGCTCCCCCACCAGGTATGCCGGCGCCCGCAGGGCGCACCCGACCTCGTCCTGGATCGCCGCGAGCGGGTGGTGGTGACCGACGACCACCAGGTGGCCCGCGAGGCAGGGGGCCGGGAGAGTATGGCCATGCAGGTACCCGACGCCGTCGACCACGACCCCGGTCCGTTCGGCCAGCTCCCCCGGCTGAAGGAGCCGCTCGATCCCGGGGTCGTGATTGCCCGGCACGACCAGGAGCGGAACCCGGGCGCGGAACGCGGCGAGCACCTCGGGCAGCTCGCGCCACTCCTGCCGTGTGGTGAACGGGACCGACTGCTTGACGTCCCCGAGCAGGAGAAGACGGTCTGGGCGGACCCGCTCGACCAGGTCGGTCACCCGGTGCATGCGTTCGGAAGAACGGCTCGAGAAGTGCCACCCGTGCCGCTCGAGGTCCGACTCGATCCCGAAGTGGAGGTCGGCGACGACCAGGGTCCGCTCGGTGTTCACGACCAGGGCTGCCGGCCCCTCTGCGAGGAACTCAACCCTCATGCGATTCGAATCAGCCCCCGGCGGGGCATATAGCAGTCCCCTTCCTCGAGAAGGCCCGAGAGCGCCGCCTCGACCGCCGCCTTCGAACATCCCTCCTTCGCGCCGCGGGCGACAAGCGCCTCCACCGTGACCCCGTCGCGTCCCCCGGTCTCGATCTGCTCAAGGAGGAGGGCGGCAAGGTCATGATCCGCGGCATCCGCCGGGTTCAAGCCAGAGGGCGGCAGGACGTCGAGCGCTCGAAGAGCCATCGCGCGGAGCTCCTCGATCACCACCGGAGTCAGGTGGTAGGAGGCGATCGCTGCGTCGGCAAGGGGGTCCTCGCCGCCCCCCTCGATCCGGCCGAGCACGGACTCGAGCCGCGCGGCGGAGAGGTCAGCGGTGCGGACCACCCACCGGTCCCGAGTTGCACGGTCGACCGGCACCACCGAGAGAGGCCGGACCGTCGAACCGTTTCGTCCCCCCTCGACATACCCGAGCACGGCAACAAAGGCCGGCGGGGTGACCGCGGCGAGGGCGGCGAGCATCTCGGGCTCACGACCGGTTGCGCGGACGAGAAAGACACCGGTCGGGTCAGCGATTCGAGCCGTCACGGCGGTGCGGGCGTCGCCGGAGAGCGCCGTGAAGGCCCCGACCAGGTAGACAAGGTGGATGCATGCGCCGGATGGGGTCAGCAGGCAGTCCTGACCCCCGTGCTGGATCCCTGTCGTCGACCTCTCGAGTTCCCCTGCAAAGACCCGCGCCGCCGCCTCCATGCCCACGAATTCCTCCGGCAACCTCTCAAGAGATCTTACCCCGGGAGGGTTTCAAGGCGTCGATGTCGGCACCGGGCCTCCCACCCGAACCGTTCGGAGAACCGATGAGGACCTGATCGGACCATCCCGCTTTCGCTGTCCAACGGGGGGGGACACACCGGCGTCTCCGCCTGGTGCCGGTCCTCGTTGGAGGGAGACTGGCGTGCCCCCAGTCGGCTCCTGGCTCAGGGTCCCGTCAATGCCGGTCAGATCCAACCGTGGTGCCCTCCTGATCTCCAGACCAGCACTCGTGAAGAGATCAAACCATTGATTGACTCGGAGGGCCCATACATTCTCACGCATGGAGACCGACCACACCATCTGGATCGAGCGGTACCGGCCGGCGATTCTCGCTGATATCGTCGGCCAGGACGAGATCGTCGAGCGGCTCCAGAGTTATGTCCGGAGCGGGAGCCTGCCGCACCTCCTCTTCACGGGCACGGCCGGCGTGGGCAAGACGACGGCGGCCGTCGCCCTCGCGAAAGGGTTCTTCGGCGAGACCTGGCAGATGAACTTCCGCGAGTTGAACGCGTCGGATGAGCGCGGGATCGACGTCGTTCGGAACCAGATCAAGGAATTTGCACGGACGAGCCCGCTCGGCGGGGCCGACTTCAAGATCCTCTTCCTGGACGAAGCGGACGCGCTCACCACCGACGCGCAGGCCGCACTCCGTCGGACGATGGAGACCTACGCCCGGACCTGCCGGTTCATCCTCTCGTGCAACTATTCGTCCAAGATCATCGACCCGATCCAGAGCCGGTGCGCGATCTACCGGTTCCGGCCGCTCGGTGCCGAGGCGATCGCGACCGAGGTGCGGCGGATTGCCGCCTGCGAGAAGATCACCGTGACCGACGAGGCGCTCCAGGCGATCGCCTACGTGGCGCAGGGGGACATGCGGCGTGCGATCAACGCGCTCCAGGGCGCGGCGATCACCTCGTCGACGATCGACGGGTCGATGGTCTACGCGACCACCGCCACCGCCCGGCCCGAAGAGATCACCGAGCTCCTCCGGCTC
Organism: uncultured Methanospirillum sp.; assembly: GCA_964386835.1. Lineage (GTDB taxonomy): Archaea > Halobacteriota > Methanomicrobia > Methanomicrobiales > Methanospirillaceae > UBA288. The sequence goes on along the minus strand of CAYLUL010000137.1, from coordinate 1,207 downwards.
GTGGTCACCCAGGACTTCGAAGCGGCCGAAGGATTGCTCACCCAGTTGATGCACGAACGCGGGATTGCCCCGAGCGAACTCCTCAGCCAGTGCTACCGTGCCCTGGTCCGCCTGCCCATGCACCGGGCGCTCAAGGTGGAGATGATCGACCACCTGGGTGAGGCCGACTTCCGGCTCTCCGAGGGAGGCAACCCCGAACTCCAGATGGAGGCCCTCCTCGCGCGGTGCGTCCTCTCGGCCGGGCGGTACGGCTAGCGGGAGCGTCGATGGTGACCGAGGAGAACGAGACGACCAACCGGGTCGGAGACTGGTCCCGCTTTCTGAAGAACAAGTACAAAAATCAGCTCGGGGACCTGCTCAGGCAGTACCCGAAAAAACGGTCGCTGTACATCGATTTCCGCGACGTCTATGCCTTCGGGAAAGCCGGGGTCCGGATGGCGGAGGAGCTGCTGGAGAACCCGGGCAAGGTGATCGCTGACGTCCGCGACGCGGTGAAGGCCCAGCAGCTGGCGCGGGGAAAGGGCGCGCGGGAGCCCGAGGTGAACATCCGGTTCACCAACCTCCCCCTTCGGATCCAGGCCCGCGATATCCGCTCGGAGCATATCAACCGGTTCGTCTCGGTCGAGGGCATCCTCCGCAAGACGACCGAGGTCCGCCCCCGGATCGTGGAGGCAGTCTTCCGTTGCCCCGGGGGCCACCTGACGAGAAAGGCCCAGGAGTACGGCCAGTTCGTGGAGCCGGACGGGTGCGCGACCGAGGGGTGCACGTACCGGAAACTGGTCCTGGTCCCGAAGCGCTCGTCATTCGTCGACGCGCAGAAGCTCCGGATCCAGGAGTCGCCCGAGGGGCTTCGGGGGGGCGAGCAGCCCCAGACACTCGATGTCGACGTTACCGACGACATCGCCGGCGTCGTGGCGCCGGGTGATCGCGTCGTGATCAACGGGATCCTCCGTTCGCAACAGCGGGTGACCCACGGCAATAAGTCGACCGTCTTCGACATCCACCTCCAGGCGAACTCGATCGAGGTCGCGGAGAAGGAGTTCGAGGAGGTCTCGATCTCCGAAGAGGACGAGGCGGAGATCAACCGTCTCTCGTCCGATCCCGAGATCTACCACAAGATCACCCACTCGATCGCCCCGACGATCTACGGTAACGCGGATGTCAAGGAGGCGATTGCCAGCGTCAATACGCTCGGCGGTTATAATGG
>CAYLUL010000136.1:0-5311 GCA_964386835.1 uncultured Methanospirillum sp. | reverse complement strand
TGGTGGTCCGGTTCAGCGGTGATAAGCAGATCCTCGACCGGATCGTGATCGCCGACGGGGTCCTTTCGACCACTGGTCCCACCACGGTCTCCACGACTGCTCCGACCACGGTCGTGACAACAGCGGCACCGACCACGGTGCCCACGACAGTCGTGACGACTCCGACGCCGGTTCCCACCACGACCGTTTCGGGCCGGCCGGTGCCGGGAACGCTCGAGGCAGAGGACTATGACACGGGCGGCGAGGGGATTGGGTACCATGATACGACCCCGGGGAACCATGACAACGTCTACCGGCAGGACGGTGTCGACCTCTCGGTGAACCCCTCGGGTGGGTACAACATCGGGTACGTGGTCGAGGGAGAATGGCTTGCCTACACCGTGTCGGTCCCCCGTTCCGGGCTGTACACGGTCTCCTCCTCGGTCGCATCCTGGGCGGACGGACGGTCGATCTCGCTCCTGCTCGACGGGAAGAGCACCCCGCTCGCGACGATCGCCGTTCCGAACAATCGGTGCCAGGGATGGCGGACCGTCTCAGCGACGGTGACGCTCCCGGTGGGGACTCATCGCCTGGTGGTCCGGTTCAGCGGTGATAAGCAGATCCTCGACCGGATCGTGATCGCCGAGGGAGCCCTCTCAACGACCGTCCCCACGACGGTGCCGACCCCGGCAACGACGACCGTCGTGCCGACGACTGTGGCCCCAACACCGACGGTGTCCTCGGGTTCGGTTCTCATCCCGGCACGGATCGAGGCGGAGAACTACCTCTCAGGCGGGGATGGGGTCGGATATCACGACACGACCCCGGGCAACCAGGGCGGGGCCTATCGGCAGGATGGGGTCGATATCATCCACGTACCGTCGATCGGCAGTTACGCGGTCACGCAGATCCGTTCCGGCGAGTGGCTCGAGTACGCTGTCAGGGCGCCCGTGGACCGGGACTACCCACTCGCGTTCCGGGTATCGAGCCCGACCGGCGGGCAGTTCTTCGAGATGAAAGTCGACGATCGGTCCGAGGTGACGGTGATGGTGCCACGCTCCGGGTCGCTGGACACCTACACCACGATCTCAACCTCGATTCGGCTCTCTCGTGGTGAGCACCGGGTCCGGCTCGTCTTCTACGGGGACGGCCAGAACTTTGACTCCTTCACCCTATCCTGAGGTCGGCAGGCTCACTCCTCCTTTTTATCGGCCTGCTGTTTTTCTCCTCGTGACCAGGTGGGAATGAGAGCGAGAAGGGGGGAGCGTGGACCCCCGCTTCCTCCGTGCCGGAGGATCTTTCGATTCGACGTTTTTTCGCCCCGGGAACGTCCGGTATTGAAAAAAGAGGGTGTTCACCGCGGGGCCGGCGCCGATCCGCGGAACGGTATCGTCTCAGATAACGCGTTCGGTGAAGACGATCGAGCCCGAGACCCGGGTCACCCTGATCTTCACGGTCTGGCCGGGTTTTCCGCCGGGGACGTAGATGATGAACTTGCCCTCGCGTGCCACGCCGTCGCCCCGCTTGCTGACCGACTGGATGTGGACGTCGACGATCTTCCCCTCCTCGAAGAGCTTCGCCGGCTCCTCGGACTTCGCCTTTCTCTTCCTGACCGGACGGTGCGAACCACAGGCATCACAGCGGAGGAGGAGGATCCGGTCGTCCTTGACGAGCCTGGTGTCGGGGCGACCGCATTCGCCGCAGAGGACGTAGTCATTGAAGTAGTTGGAGATGGCGTTTGAGATCTGCGACGTCTCGAACTTGCCGTTGAAGATCCCGCGGTTCCCGTCGATCTTCCCGGCGGTCCCGAGTTCGCTGACCAGAAACTTCATCACGTGCTCCTTCTCTCGCCGGAAGGCATCGGCGAGCTCGGTCAGGTTCTCGAAGACCGTCGTCTTCCCCTCGATATAGGACCGGACTTCCGGGATCGTGAACCGTTCCCCGGTCCCGCTCGGCTCCGTGATCTGCTCATAGGCCTTCTTGAGCAGCGACTCGTACGGGTCCACCATGATGGCTCACTATAGGCAGGCGTGCATTATATAGTGTTAGATCGGTGGCCCTCACCCGGGGGATGCCTCCCCGAGCCCGTCCCCGCCATGCCTTTATGCCCGTGCCGGTCGACCCTGATCCGCCATGCTGTCCGATGCCGACCTCGCCGAGGCCCGGCGGTTACTCGGCCGGGAGCCGACCCCGGTCGAGGCTGCCTGCCTCGAGAACCTCTGGTCCGAACACTGCTCGTACCGGTCGACGAAGCACCTGCTCCGGACCCTCCCGACGACGGGACCGGACGTGCTTGTCGGGCCGGGGGATGATGCGGCCATCGTCCGCTTCTCGGACGAATGCGCCCTTGCTATCGGGATGGAGAGCCATAATCACCCGAGCTACGTCGACCCGTACGACGGTGCGGCCACCGGGGTGGGGGGGATCGTCCGCGACGTCCTCTCGATGGGGGCACGTCCGATCGCCCTGATGGACCCACTCTACTTCGGTCCTCTCGAGGACGAGAAGAATCGGCACCTCTTCTCCGGTGTGATCTCGGGGATCGGCGGGTACGGCAACTGCATCGGTGTGCCGGTGGTCCGGGGGGAGGTCGTGGTGGACCCGTCCTACGCCGGCAACCCGCTCGTCAACGTGGTCTGCGTCGGCACGGTCTCGCCGGATGCGTATATCACGGGCCGGGTCCAGCGGCCCGGCAGCCGGCTGGTGCTTGTCGGGTCACCAACCGGCCGCGACGGCCTCGGGGGAGCCTCGTTCGCCTCACGCGACCTCTCGGAGGACGCGGAGGCGGCGGATCGTCCGTCGGTCCAGGTCGGAGATCCATTCATGGAGAAACTCCTGATCGAGGGCTGCCTCGCCATGATCGAGACCGGGAAGATCCTCTCGTGCCGCGACCTCGGTGCCGCCGGGCTCGCCGGGGCTTCGTCCGAGATGTGCTCCACCTTTGGGGGCCTGATTCGGGCCGAATGCGTCCACCTGCGCGAGACCGGCATGACCCCCCTCGAGATCATGCTCGCCGAGAGCCAGGAGCGGATGCTTCTGGAGGTGGCACCCGGGGATGTCGCGCTGATCGGCGGGCTCGCCGAGCGGTATGATCTGCCCTGGTCCGAGATCGGGGAGGTGATCGCGGAGCCACATTACAAGGTTACGTTCAACGGCGCGGTTGTCTGCGACCTGCCGATGGAGGTGCTGATCAGCGGTGCGCCGGCCTGTTCCCTGCCTGAGCAGCCCTACGCGGCCGAACGCCCGTTCCAGGCTCCGACCCGCCCCCTCCGGGAACTCGCCCTCCTCGTCCTCTCCCATCCCGAGGTGGCGAGCCGCTCGTGGGTCTACGAGCAGTATGACCGGGACGTCCAGCTCAGGACGGTCGACGCGAACCACGACGCGGCGGTGCTCCGGCTCGGAAACGCGGCGCTCGCGCTCTCGTGCGGATGCAATCCGCGGCAGATACACCTCAAGCCGTACGAGGGGACGGCGAACGCGGTCCTCGAGAATGCGGCGAACCTCGCCTGCGTCGGGGCGGTCCCGATTGCGATTGTAAACTGCCTCAACTTCGCCTCGCCGATTCACCCCGAGGTCTACTGGCAGCTCACCCAGGCGGTGCACGGCCTTGGCGAGATGGCCCGCGCCCTCGACTGCCCGGTGGTCGGCGGAAACGTCTCGCTCTACAACGAGTCAGACGAGCACGGGACCCAGATCAAGCCGACACCTTCGATCGGGATGATAGGGCGCGGACCGGTCCGCCAATGGACCCGGCCCGAGCCGGGCTGGACCCTTGCCCTCGTGGGAAGTGCGACCCCGGACTTCGGCGGCTCGATCCTGGACGCGGTCACCGGGTGCGGGGGACACGCCCCGACGATCGGGAATCCTGCTGTGATCGCCGCGGTTCGGACAGTGGTCGCTGGCTCAGAAAGGGTGACTGCGACCGACCTCTCGCAGGGGGGCCTCCTCGGCGCGCTCGCGTCGATCGCTCCCGACGCCGAGGTGCGGCTCGAGGGAGACTCGCTCGAGGCCCTCTTCTCCGAGGGGCCAGCCCGGTTCCTGCTCGCGGTCGCCGACCCGGCCCTGATCGCCGACCTTGCGCACACGGTGATCGGCCGGGTCGGGGGGAGCGGCCTGAAGATCGCGGTGGGGGAGGAGCGGCTGGTGCTCACCCGCGAGGAGCTCTCCGCCGCCCGGGATACGCTCAGCCGCCGGATGGCGGACGGGTAACAAGGGCGACCAGCTCGGCGAGTCGCTCCTCGTTCTCAAGGTCCCGTCGGTCGAACTGGACCGCCCCCCGGACCCGGGCGCCCCGCTGCTCGAGGGCGGCACCGAGCCGTTGCGCCGCGTCTTTCGGTCCTCCGCCCGAGGTGACGAAGACCACGGCGTCCTTTCCGTCGGCTCCCCGGAGGGCCGCGACGCCTCCGTTTGCCGCCGGTGTCGGGGCGAACGCCCAGACCGGCGTGCCAACCACGACCACGTCGTAGCCGGTGAGGTTTATCTCGGTCGGATCGACCTCTGCCGCCTCGCCCCGCATTGCCCGCGGGGCTCCGATCATGTATGCCGTGAGGGTGGAGTACTGGTGGAGGTCGTGGACCTCGACCAGGTCCGCCGTTTCTCCGAGCCCCTCGAGCCGCCCGGCGAGCAGTTTGGCAATCCGGCGGGTATTACCCGAAAGGGAATGATAGACGATCGCGACACGCATGGATCGACTTATCGATACGCGTCCTTTTCAACCTGTGCCCATGCATACTGCGATCGAAAAAATAGGTGAGTTCTGGATTACGTTCGGAACTGCGGCATCATGCCGCGGACCTCGGCCCCGACCTCTTCGATCAGGTGCTCTTCGTCGGCCTTCGTCAGGGCCGTGAAGACAGGCCGGTTCACCAGGTTCTCGAGCATCCACTCGCGGGCGAAGGCGCCGGTCTGGATCTCGGCCAGGATCTCGCGCATCGCCTCGCGCGACTCCTCGTTGATCACCCTCGGCCCGCGGGTGAGGTCCCCGTACTGGGCCGTGTTCGAGATGAACCGTCGCATCTTGGTGAAGCCGCCCTCGTAGATCAGGTCGACGATCAGCTTTGTCTCGTGGAGCACCTCGAGATAGGCCATCTCGGGCGCGTATCCCGCCTCGACGAGGGTCTCGAAGCCGGTCTTGATCAGCGACGTGATCCCGCCACAGAGGACGGCCTGTTCGCCGAAGAGGTCGGTCTCGGTCTCTTCGGCAAAGGACGTCTCGAGCACAACCGCCCGGGTTGCGCCAATCCCCTTTGCATACCCGAGAGCGACGGCCTTCGCATTGCCGGTCGCGTCCTGGTGGATCGCGATCAACGCGGGCACGCCCTTGCCCTCCTCG
>CAYLUL010000135.1:0-5328 GCA_964386835.1 uncultured Methanospirillum sp. | reverse complement strand
CCATACGGGGATGGGAGCGCAGTTTGGTGGCGGACTGATCCAGGACAAGATCACCGAGCGGCAGGTGCAGGACCTGCGGCGGATCGCGGGTTCGAACCCGATCGTTCCCTTCTACTCGACCGCCGATCGGATCAGGGTCGGCGGGGAATCGGGGGTGATCTCGATCTACGCCATGGACCCTGAGGATATGCCGCAGATCGTCGAGGTGGAGAAGGGGATCATGGTCCGCGGGAACGCGGGCATTCTGGCGGGGCCCCGTGCAGCGGACCAGTTCGACCTGAAGGTCGGCTCCCAGGTGCGGTTCGAGAACGGGGACACCCAGCGAGTGGTCGGGATCCTGAAGGAACGGGGGCTCGGGTTCGACATTCAGCCCGACTACGCGCTGATCGTTCCGAGCAGGTGGTACGAGGACCGCAACGACGAGAAGGGGTATGACCAGGTGATCATCAAGGTGCGTGACCTCGACGAGGTTGATTCGCTCGAGAAGGCGATCGACGACCGGTTCAACCGGCGAGAGGACGTTCTCGACACCTTCTCGTCCAAGGAGATCCTGAGTAGCATTCAGGATGTGTTCGGCCAGATCTCCACCTTCACGACAGCGATCGGCGGCATCTCGCTGATCGTCGCCGGGATCTCTATCCTGAACGTGATGATGATGTCGGTCACCGAACGGACCAAGGAGATCGGCATCCTCCGCTCCATCGGGACGCTGCGAAACGAGGTCCGGAAGATGTTCATCTACGAGGCGCTGATGCTGGGAGTTGTTGGATCGTTGCTGGGCGGGCTCCTTTCGTTCGGTGGAGGCTTCCTCATCTCGATGCTGGTGCTCCAGACAACCCAGTACCTCTTCCACCCGGCAAGTCTCTCATCGATCGCCCTTGGGATGGGCTTCGGGATTGGGACGGCGCTTCTTTCCGGCCTCTATCCGGCCTGGAAGGCCTCGAACCTGAATCCGATCGAGGCCCTCCGCTACGAATAATTCCCCCTTTTTTTATCGATACCCTCCTGACTGGAGTGATGCCGCGATCTTCCTGTTCGCGGTGAGCCACATCGCAGGGACGAGGATGATCGCGAGGACTGCTGCCCCGACGATGTCGAGCGAGACGAGCAGGTTGAACGCCGCATGCAGGGCGATCGCGAGCAGGAGTCCGTGGACCACGAGCTGGCGCGCAAGCGGGTGCGGCGTCACCAGGCTCTGTCCGAGCGCATATCCCCACATCCCCGACATCAACGCGTGTCCCGGCACCGAGAGGATCCCCCTGACGATGGAGAGCTCAAGGGGGAGCGCGAGGGTCTCGGAATACGCGGCGAAGATGTAGACGAAGTTCTCGAGCGCGGCGAACCCGAGGGCGGCGGTCACAGCATAGACGATCCCGTCGACCGGTTCATCGAAGACCGGGCGGCGGAAGACGAAGAGATAGACGACCAGGAACTTGCCGATCTCCTCGACGACGGGAGCCACGAGGACCGCCAGGAGGAAATCCGACGGAATGACAACTCCGATCACCCCTTCGACGAGCGCGAGGGGGATCGTCGACGCCATGCCGAGCAGGAAGATCTTCAGGATCCACGCCCGGGGTTCGGGGTCGTACCGGTCCTTGACGTAGAAATACCAGAGCCAGAAGAGGGCCGGCGCGAAGCCCAGCACCAGGAGGGATGCGAACTCCTGCACCATTGCCAAGGGTGCTATGGCCCTGGATTTAAGCGTGCCGCCAGGAGACCGAAGAGTCCTTCCGGCCAGGACACGTTCTTCTCCCTGATGAACGCCGTCTATGCCTGCACGATCGCGGGCTCAGACCCCTCGGGGGGAGCAGGGATCCAGGTTGATCTCAGGACGTTCGCAGCGATGGGTGCCTGGGGACTCTCCGTGGTCACGGCCCTCACCGCACAGTCGCCATCCGCGGTGCGGGGGATTGAGCCCGTCTCCCCGCCCATGATCACCGCGCAGTGCGAGGCCCTCCTCGAAGCCTTTCCGATCGGGGCCTTCAAGACGGGCATGCTCGGGACGGCGGCAGCGTGCCGGGCGGTGGCGAGTGCCATCCCACCCGATCTCCCCCTGGTCGTCGACCCGGTGATGGTCGCAACGAGCGGTGGCCGGCTCCTGGACGAGGACGCGATCGGCGTGCTGGTCGACCGCCTCCTGCCCCGGGCAACGCTGATCACGCCGAACCTTGTCGAGGCGGCGGTGCTGACCGGGAAGCCTGTCCGGACTCTCGAGGGGATGCAGCAGGCCGGTGAGGACCTGCGCGCCCTCGGCGCTGCGGCGGTGCTGGTGAAAGGGGGTCACGGCTCGGGGCCCGAAGCGGTCGATCTGCTGGTGGACGGGGAGGGCTGCTGGCCGTTTGCCGCCCCCCGGTTCCCGTTCGAGGTCCACGGGTCGGGCTGCTGTCTCTCCGCCGCGATCACGGGGGGGCTCGCTCAGGGGCGAACGCTTCGTGACGCGGTCGCGCTCGGAAAGACGATTGTCTCCGGAGCGATCGCCGCCTCCATCAGGGCTCCCGATGGGCGGAGGATGGCCAATCCCCTCCCCCAGCACCCGCCGGTGTGTGGGTGCTTCCCGCCCCCTGGTTCGCCCTGATCCGTTTCACCTGGAAGAGGCGGGCGTGCTCCTCGATGTCGAGCTCCTCGCGCCGAAGCTCGATCATCCGGCGAATCTCGTGAAGTTCAGGGAGAACGCGATGCTCGAGGGCCCGGACCCTTCGACGGGTCCGCGCGATCTCGGCGGAGAGGAGTCGGAGGGCTGCCTCGGTCTCCGCGGCGCGGACGGTCCCCTGGACCAGGTGTTCGTAGGCGGAGACGACATCGTCGATCACGGGGGTCGTGCCGAGCAGGCTGTACCCCCGCTCATCGAGGTTTTTTTCTGCCCGCTCCAGGCGGAAGGACGGAAGCAGGACCCCGAAGATGTTCTGCTCGCTCATGGTAAGTCGTGGTGTCTCTTCAATCGACTCCGCCGCGATCGCCACACCGAGCTCCCCGACCATCATCGTGGCAACCGCGAGTTCCTCCCGGGCCCGAACCAGCTCCTCGAAGAGGGCGATCTCCGCCGCACGTGCTTCCGGGAGATGGGCGACGAGCTCGAACATCAGGCCCTCGAGCTTGCGTTTCAACACCGCGTGGGCCCGCTCGGACAGGATGATGCGCCGCTTCGTGGCGAGGAGTTCCCCTCGCGTCGGACGGATTCCTTCGGGGAGCGCCATCAGACCACCAGGTACCGCGCGATGCGTTCGTTTGGGATCCCAAACTGTCGGCCCCGGACGCATGCGCGGAGGTTTCCGATCTCCACGCGTTTTCGTTCGAGGTACGACAGGACGGGCAGGACCGAGAACCGGTGGCGGGCTGCGAGCCGGTCCATCTCTTCGAGCCGGAGTTCGGTCACCGCGACCTCGACCACGTGCACTGTGGTGCGGCGCTCCTCCCAGCGGGACCAGAGCATCTCGCCCACCTGTTCGAAACCGATCCCCGGGTCGCGGCGCAGTTTCTGCATGGCCCGGGTCGCCAGCGGGAGAAGATCCGTCTGGGAGAACTCATTGATGAAGGTCTCCTGGTCCTCGATGCTGGCGATCCTGACGAACTCGTCGATCGAGATCGTGCCGCCCTGGACCATTGCGGACCGGATATCCGGGTCCGGGCTTCCGGCGCGGAGTCGAAAGAGGTTTCGCATGTTCAGGATGTCGATCTCGAACCGAAGGTACCTGATGAGTACGGATCCCCCCGGCACACCCCTGGACGCGATCGCCAGGAGGTCCCGGTAATACTGGTGGTAGAGGCGGTCCTCGACTCGGGCGAACTCCCCCCGGGGCATCTCCTGGCAGGTACAGGTCCTCACCTGGGGATAGAGCGACCAACCGTGAAGCCCCTCGACCACCTGGTCAAGGTCGTCTGCCGCGACGAGGCGGTTGAGCCATGTCCGGTCGATCTCCCCCGCCGGGATGAGGGTCTCCGCGATCTTCTCACGGTTCAGCCCATGACGTTTTCCCCGGAGAATCGCCATCACGTTCACAATGTCCCACCGGTGGAGGTAATGTGACGTGAGGAGATGGAGGGTCCCCGGAGTCATCCTGAGCACGGTCCGGTACTCACGTGCCAGGTTTGCGGTGAGCGCATACTCGACCCGTATCAGGTCGGATGGTGTGCGGTAGCGGTCGTAGATCTCCTGGCGGAAACGCTCGTCATCCCCGATCGCCCGCACCATCTCCGGGAGGCTCATCTGCAGCAGGCGTTCGTAATACGCGGGGGTGAAGAGACGCGCCTTTCGGAGTTGGAGACGGGTGCAGACGTAGACATATGCACCCGGCATCACGGACCGCTCGACCATTGTGTTGGTTCAGACCTCCAGAAACAGTGGATTTTTTTCACCGAATAATCGATCAGCAATTACCAATCAGCAATGTATATCTGTATCAATCATGATTGATAATGTAGAATATCGATGTCTGAGGATTCACAGCAGATCACCGGGAACTCCATCTACCTCCCTGACCCGGAGATCATTCAGGATACCTGGATTGGGGACTACGATGAGGCCTATGCGGCGTACCGATCCGATCCGGAACAGTTCTGGGCCGAGGTCGCCCACGAGCTCCATTGGTACCGGGAATGGGACAGGGTGCTCGAATGGGAACACCCTCATGCACGCTGGTTCACGGGTGCCAGAACGAACATCACCTACAACTGCCTCGACCGACACGTCTTCGGGAATCGCCGGAACAAGGTCGCCCTCATCTGGAAGGGGGAGTCGGACGAGGATGAGCGGATCTTCACCTATCGCCACCTGTACATCGCCGTCAACAAGTTTGCGAACGGCCTTAAAAAACTGGGTGTCCAGAAGGGTGATCGGGTCTGCATTTACATGCCGATGGTCCCCGAACAGATCATCGCGATGCTCGCCTGCGCACGGATCGGCGCGGTACACACGGTGGTCTTCGGCGGGTTCGGTTCGGCCGCCCTGAATGCCCGTATCGTCGGCGCGGGTGCGAAGGTCGTGGTGACGGCCGACTACTCCGTCCGGCGCGGCAAGTCGATTCCCCTCAAGCACCTCATTGAGGAGGCGATCATCAACGCTCCATCGGTCGAGAACGTGGTGGTCCTCCGTCGGCAGACCGAGCAGCCGATCGAGATCCACCGCGAGATGGAGATCGACTTCTACGAACTGATGGAAGGTGTGGACCGTCGGTGCCCCTGCGAGGAGATGGACGCAGAGGACCCCCTCTTCATTCTCTACACGTCGGGCACAACCGGCACGCCGAAGGGGATCGTGCACACCTGCGGGGGGTACATGGTCGGGGCCTACTATACGACCAAGCACGTCTTCGACATCAAGGACAACGA
>CAYLUL010000134.1:0-5352 GCA_964386835.1 uncultured Methanospirillum sp. | reverse complement strand
TTGTAGAGGGTGTCATCGCCGCTCTTCTTGACGAGCTTGTCGATCTCATCGAGCACGATCACAAGCACGCCGCCGCGAGCCTCGAGCTGATTCTTGAGCTCGAGGTAGACCTGGTCAGTCGGCCATCCGGTCATGGGGATGTGAGGCCGGAGCTTGTCCGACGACATCTCCTCCGGGTGCTCGATATCCTTGGCGATCTGGGCGAGCACCCGGTACTGCGTATCGATCACCTCGCAGTTGATGTGCACCACCGTGCAGAGCGAGGTCTGGTTCGAGGCCGACTCGAGCTCGCTCCCCACGTACCGCACGCACGCGGTCTTTCCGGTCCCGGTCTTCCCGTAGATCAGGATGTTGGAGGGGGTCTCGTTTCGGAGAGAGGGAGCAAGAATAGAGGCGATCTCGTTGATCTGTGGCATCCTGTGCGGTAGAATCTGGGGACGATATGAGTGCCGCAGCACCTCCCGGTTCTTGAAGATCCGCGCATGCTCGGTCAGGTACTTCTTGAAGAGACCGAGGGATGGATTCTCACTGGGCGGGGGGTCCTGAGTCATATGCACTGGAAGCTGTACATTGGCATTCGGTGTCTATTAAGGTGATCCAGTTCGTTGACCTGGAGAGTGTGAACCCTTATGTTTCCAGTGGAACACCTGGAAGAGGGTTGTTGGAGGGAGATCTTTCCCAATGCGGATGGAGGAGACGAGAACCCCTTTATTTCCAGTGGAGATCGAACCCTGGTCAAAGACCATCCTCACCAGGGTTGATCCAGCGTGTTGACGAACGCAGCGACAGGTATCCTTCACGCAGCAGAGAGAATCGATGAATGAAGAATTCCTGCCCGGGACCCCCACCCCTTTATTTCCAATGGAACCCGTGGAAACGAGGATGACGTTTCCGTCTTCCTAAAAATAATACGAGCATTTTGTAATTATAGCTCTTGTACTAGAAATACTTGATCAGATCAAAAACGGCAGAACGGGTACAAACCCTGAAAATCGGATAGTTGTCGGTAGAGAACCGTGGAAAAATCCCCCAGAATCCCGACCGCAAAGGCAATTTTTGGAACAGGATCCATCGGATCAGAGAGAATTTGGAAGCCAGATCAGGTTCAACGACATCATTTTGCCATGGTGAAATCAGTACCCCGGTCTCGATAAGCGCGCATACAACCAGAGGACAGAGAGACCATCCGGTTGTCAACGATCCTGATCCGGTTGTTTCATCGACCTCTGTTCTCAGGGGATCGACCATCATTTGGGGTTTTGATCCTCCTGATCCAGCTATCCGATCGCCGTGATCTCGTGATCGGGTCGATGTATTTGTGGAATAGAATCGCTTCTGAATCCAATCTGTTCCAGGAAGACAGAATTTCAAAACTGGACAATCAGGGATATTTTTTTGATCGCTCTCAAAATCTCGCGTTTCAATGATCGATCCTTCGATCTCGGAACGATCTTCATCCCTGGGGCGCATCGGTTTGTCCCCCCCCTTCCGTCTCATCCCCTTCCTCTCCACCCGATCTCTCTGCCCGGTCGAACAAGCTCCACTGGAAACAAAGGGGTACCCCTCGGAGGTCCTGGAAGAGCGGAAACGAGCACCATGGACAAGTGTTTCAACCCGGTGTCGTGTTTGACCTGGTGAGGCTCCAGTGGCTGGAACCTTCATCATCCATCATGGACCATGCATCTTCCATGGATCCGACGCATCGAGCCCCGGTGGAGGTCCGGGTCGGGGTGATCACGGTCTCCTCAACCCGCACGGAGGCGACCGATTCAAGCGGAGCGCTCATCCGGGAGCGGATCGAGACCGCAGGACACCGGGTGACGTACAGCACAATTGTTCCCGACACGCGTCTCGGAATCCGGCGAGCGGTGCTCGCGGCACTGGAGTCGTCCAACTGCATCATCCTCTCAGGAGGGACAGGCCTGACCCATGACGACTGCACGATTGAGGCGATCGTTCCGCTGTATGAGAAGACGATCGAGGGGTTCGGGGAGCTCTTCCGGTCCAGGAGCCTCGCCGAGATCGGGACTGCGGCGATGCTCTCACGCGCCTCTGCCGGGATCATCGCGGGTGCCGTGGTCTTCTGCATTCCCGGGTCAACCGGGGCGGCGCGCCTCGCTCTCGACGAGCTCATCCTCCCCGAGATCGATCACATTCTGACTCACGCCAACCGCTGAACCGAATCACGAAGTGGCGCAGAACAGATCAACCGACCGCTGCCCCCCGACAACCGGGGACTACCTGCTCAATCCCCGGTTACCGATTCGCATCGAGGAGCGCGACCCGCTCGAGCACCAGCTCAGTGAGCCGGTGTTCGCCGACGACTGCGAGCTCCTCCGGGGTGATCCCGAAGAGGTCGCAGAGCCGCTTTCGCCGCTCCGGGTCGGGGATGACCGGCTCAGAGACGAAGCGGACGACCCGCTCGAGCTCCTCCCAGGCTTCGCTGACCGGCTCCGAGACCGCGATGTAGCATCGGTTCTCACCTGCATGCAGCCCGAAGGTCTTCCCAACCCGGGTCTGGCGCGAGCCTGCCGCGTAGAGCAGAGCCTCCATCTCCAGGCTCCGGGCGATCATCTCGCCCCGTTCGCAGGAGCGGACCGCGTGGCGGAGGGCAGACAGGGCGTGCTCCGGGCCCGCCATCTTATCCGCGTCGAAGAGGATGATCCGGGTCCCGGACTTTGTCGCGATCTCCCGGACGGTCTTGAGAAACCGGTCGGGTTCGTCGATCACCACGGTCGCATGACGGAGTTGAAACGGCATCGCAATCACTCGAACTGGTGGAGCGAGGTCTGGCGCGGCCCCGTCTCCTCTGATGGTGCCCCGCGGGTGATCGTCGTTCCACCGGCGCTGCCGATACCCGGACCTGCGCCCTCTCGAGATTCCGAGCCGGGATCACGGTGACCTTTCCCCGCGAACTGGGCGAAGATCTGGTCCGCGATCCCGCCGCCGAGAATCTGTGCCACCGTATCGCGTCCAGCCCGCTGGACCGCCTCGGGGTCGACAAGCCCGTTGGTGAAGAGCCGACGGGCCCGCACCCGTCCGATCCCGCGCAGGCGGATCAGGGGCAAGAGCTCGCGCCGGACCCCGTGCGCGACGCAGAGCTCCAGGTCCGCCGCCTGCCGTTCGAACTCGGGTCGGAACATTCCCGTCAGCCTGGTTGCCGCGTGGACCAGCCACGCGATGTTCGTCACTACCGAGTGGATATCGCCCGGCGCCACCTCGTATCGTTCGCAGATCGTCTCCTCGTTCGCCTCGCCAATGTAGTCGTTCAGCAGGAGAGCGGTCTTTAACGCCCGGTAGAAGTCCTCCTGGCTCTCCCAGGGGAACTCCATCCAGAGTTCCTCCTCGTGTTCGTAGGCGAACCGCGAGAGTCCCTCCATGTCACGGGCCTTCACGAAGAGCGCCGGCATGTCAGGGGTGGCCGAAAGGACCTGGAGGAGTCCGACGTCCGAGAACGCCTCCGCCTCGAGGAGGGCGAAGGAGATCGCCTCCGCCGTCATCGGATCGACATAGAGACGGGAGACCAGGCTCCCGTATTCAGTTGGCTCATATCGGCCTGAGAGGTCCGCGATCATCTCGGCGTCGAGCAGGAAAAGGAGAGCCTCATCCACCGCGGGCCCGAGCGCCGCTGAGTTCTGGTGGGTGTGCCCATAGAAGGTCGTCTCCATGAACGCGGCCAGCTCTTCCTGGGTCCGGGCGAATCGGGTCGCGACCAGGGAGAGAACATGGCCCGCGAGCACCCCCGGGTCTCCGCAGTGGGATGCGATCGGCTCCGGCGCCGCGTCGATATAGCGTTCGAAGAGCTCGTCGATCGCCTCTTCTGACTTCGCGATCAACACCGCCTCCCCGTAGGGATCAAGGTGGGGCCGGCCCGCCCGTCCGGCCATCTGGTGATACTCCTGGACCGGGATCGGGACCATGCCCTGGTTGCCCGAGAACCGAAAGCAGTCGCGGACCACCACTCGGCGCGCCGGGAGGTTCAGACCGGCCGCGAGCGTCGGGGTCGAAGCGATACACCGGATCGCTCCGCTTCGGAAGCCGTCCTCGACCAGGTCGCGGTACTCCCGCCGCAGGCCCGCATGGTGGAACGCGGCTCCCCGGCCCACGCATGCGGCGAGCGTTCGGTCGAGCTCGGTGACTGCCAGGTCGTTGATCCGGCGCGCCAGGTCGGCGAGTGCCGGGTCTTTCGAGCGGATCGCGGACGCAGCCCTCTTTGCGAACCCCTCGGCATTCCGCCGGGAGTTGACGAAGACCAGGCACTGGGCTCCTTCGGCGATCGTGTCCAGGCAGAGGTTCAGGTCATCCGACTTCGAGGCGGTCGCGTCGACCTCCCGGCATCCGTCGTGGAACCGGATCTCCCCGTGATAGTAGACTCCCTGCCGGAGACGGACCGGTCGCCAGTCCGAGGCGACGAGCGCGGCGTCGAGCCACCCAGCGAGAGCGGAGGGGTTCCCGATCGTGGCCGAGAGCCCGATCACCTGGAGCGATGGGTTGAGCCGGCGGAGCTTCGCGATCACCAGCTCCAGGGTGGCCCCGCGGTCGGGCGAGCCGATCAGGTGAATCTCATCCACGACGAGAAGTGCCACCTCCGCAAGCCAGGGGGTCCGGTTCCGGAGGAGCGAATCGACCTTCTCCGAGGTTGCGACCACGATCTCGAACCGGCCCAGGTGGTCATCGCGCCGATCGTAGTCCCCGGTTGCGATCCCAACCCGCGCCCCTGCCGAGAACTCGGCGTACTTCTCAGCCGCGAGGGCCCGCAGCGGGACGATATAGAGGCAGGTGCCCCCCCGCGCGATCGCGGCATGCATCGCCAGCTCAGCCACGAGCGTCTTTCCCGACGCGGTCGGGATCGAGACCAGGAGGTTTCGTCCCTCGAGGAGGCCCTGCTCCACACAGGCCGCCTGTGGGGGGTAGAGGTCCGTTACTCCCCGCGCGGCGTGCCGCTCGATGAGGTCAACCGGTACTGAAAGGTCGGCCAGCCTCATTCCGACCCCTTCTTCGCCAGTGGAGCAACGAAGAGGCGCCGCCGGTTCGAGATATCGGTGGTCAAAAACACGGTATTGGTCTCCAGTGGAACCGCTCCCGGAGATCGTCTCACGCCCGCGTCAATAATAGTAGCTGATCATATCGGCCTTGGCCTCCTTCCGTTTCCGGTCGAGATGGGCAAAGACCGCCTCATGCGGAACCCCTCGGATCAGCATATCGATCGCCCCCCGGGCGTCCTTCACCTGTTCGGGCAGGCCGATCAGTGCGACGGTCTTGCCCTGGATCGAGAGGTGGGTCGCCGTCATATGTTCGATCTGCTCGCGGGCCTTCCCGTCCCGCCCGATGATCCGGCCGCGGAGTCGGTCG
>CAYLUL010000133.1:0-5382 GCA_964386835.1 uncultured Methanospirillum sp. | reverse complement strand
GACAGGAACTGTCTCAAACCGAGTTGTTGACTCTTCGCCGGGAGTACTCGACCTGGTTGCGCATGCAGAACGCAGAGCCCCAGGCGCCCTGAAGTGGTGCAGTCTGTCCCCCTTTTTTCCGAGCGGCTCTCAGATGGGAGAGAATTTGATCCAGTCCAGGTTCTGGTGCCCGGATGGAACTACCCTGATGATCGTGGTCCCGGCAGGAAGGCGAAGCGTGCTTTTCACGGTCGTGAAACGCTCATGGCTCCCAGTCTTCGGAACGGGGACCGTGACCGAGCTCCCATTCGACCCCTCGATTCGAATCGATGTACCGCTATAGGGGCTCGAGACCCTGAGTGAGATGCTATAGATGGCGGTGCGCTGGACCGCGAGGGTGTAGCGGAGCCATTCACCGGCTCGCATGAAACCGACGACAGGGCCAATACCCGGGATCGTGGTGATATCGACCCCGTCCTGCCTCAGGCTCCCCCCGTCGTTCGACGGCGTCGTATCATGGTACGCTATCCCCTCCCCCCCGAGATCGTAATGCTCCGCCTGCACTGTCCCGGGCACCGCATGGCGCGTATATGGTCCGGGCAAGGGCGTTGTCCTCGTCGGAAGCGGGGTCGGTCTCTGGGTGGGGTGCGAAGCAGCGATGGCGGGCCTGATAGCAGAGTACCATCGTTCAGCCATTTTGCGGTATCCGGCTCTGCTCGGATGAATCCCGTCATTTGAGAGATCGACTGTCCGGTCAAATCCGGTGAACATGTCGACAACGGTCACTGGAGCCCGCGAGGAGGTGTGCCGGTTCGCTACCTCCCGGACCGCCCGGTTATAATCAGCGATACGACGGTTTGCTCCAACGTCTTTCGCCGGCACGATCTGGGCGACGTAGATTCGAACGGAGGGGTTGCGGGCACGCAGGGTCTCGATGATCCGCCCGAGATCCTGTTTCATTGAGAGAATTGGTGTAACCTGGATTCTCGTCAGATCGTTCGTCCCAATGTGAAGGAGGACGACATCGGGCGGGGGGTAGAGCCTCAACCAGCCCGGAAGTGCGGTCGCAAGCTGTCGGATGGTATACCCGGAGTGACCTTCGTGATGTGGATCGAAGCCTTTCGGCACGCCGCTTGTCAGACTGCCGATCATGTTCACATCGTTGCCACCATCGCTTATCTGTGACCACAGGTTCAATCGGTATCCCTGTGTGGTATCGCCACGGGTGATCGAGTCGCCAAGCGGAAGAACATTTGTTGCTGCTCCGCCGGTTTGAACAAGCAGAACAGCACCGATCGCCATGACGAAGAGCCACTGAATAGTTCTGCGCTTCGTTTTTATCCTCTTCCTCTCGCGCGAACACAACACACGAGTCTAAAATGCTCGTCGTCCAGAAGATAATAGATTATTCACGGATCACGCCTTCTCAGATGTCCGATCTCGAATATCTCTTACATACTATGTTGTGGCTTTCAGTCTATGCGACAGCGGGCTTTCTTTGATATCAATCAATGATCCAGCCTGAGGTGGATCAAAAATGATTGTGAAAAGACTTGGCCGAACAGTCAATGCCGATCTTCGAGCAGAACCTGTCTGGGGTTGAATCGTATCGATCCGGTTCGACAATTGCGCCTGAACACTTCTCACCGAATGAATCTCATCCGATCTGAGAATAAAATGGGGGGCGAGAAATCGGATTTTTGGGATCTTCTACGTCCCTTCGACGTATTTCTTGAAAACTCCCTTCTTCACTTTCAGGATTTTGCACTCGGGGCAACGCCAGGTGTTCGGGAGGTCCTCAAACGGCGTCCCGGGGGGGATATTCTGTGTCTTGTCTCCCTTCACAGGATCATATATGTAATGGCACTCGAGACAGATCCATTTTTCCATCGCCACGATGATACACCTCTTTTGTTCACAACTGTGCGAACAATGTTATGTATTCGATTGTTAACCGGATAAAGGGATCGAAAAAGGAAGGTTAGATGAGATCCTTGAGGTGAATCATGACAGGGCCCAGCGTGCCGCCGTAGTTGCCGGCGCTGATGAAGACCACGCCCGGGATCATCGCTGCTGCCTTGAGACCGACCGCCATCGCGTTCCGAACGGACGCCTCGTCCACTCCGTCGATCACGATCTCGTACAGGGCTCCAACATTCGCAGGCACCTTCGATTCGGGGACCTTCTCTCGAAGCGAGGGGCAGTACGCCTCGTTCGTCGAGGCGTTCATGAACTTGTACCGGGATCCAACCTTGGATCCGGAGGCAACCATGCCCCCGGGGAACGGGGTGATGACGCCTGAGAGATCGTCAATTGCGTCGACCGCCGCCTTCGCTCCCACCAGCGCCGCCATCTGGTTCTCGCCCATGACAAAGAAGTTGCCACCCGCCACTCCTTTGACGGCACCATACTCTTCCTCAACGACAAAGTCCCCTTCCATGATCGGTATCGCCCAGCACTTTCGGTCGCCCACGGTGACTTCGTACTCGAACTTGTCCCCGAAGAAGTGCAATTTGACCGGGATCTTCTCCTCAGCGTCGGGCATACCATTGAAGGCTGCCGTCGTCGGTGCCGTCAGGATGCACTCTCCAATCCGCTCGATCAGCTGCTCCTTCAGCTTTTTCTTGGATGGGTTGCAGATGAGGATCGCGTAACCTGGACGGCCATCAGGTGTTTTATCACCGGGAAGGTACTCCTCGATGCCTGCCTCACAGGGACACCCGATCGTCGAGGTGGCAAACCCGGTTGCCTCGACGGCTGCTGCTCGGGCGAAGTCCTTTGTCGCCCCCGTAATAATCACCCGCGATATCCACGCCGGAAACGCCTCTGCATAGGTATCATCGATCGGAACTCCATTGTACTCCATACGGAAAACCTCGTTTCTCTCACGTTGAGAATGATGGGACAATAACCTTTCGACTTTTAAACAGCTGGGAGCGCATACAACTGCCTGGATCCTGGTCTCAATTATCGTTGACACCATTTATCAGACAATGGGGTACAGTTGATCCGTAGGGAAACGGGGGGAGAATACGGCGAGTCCAAACAGAGAAGTTTATTAGCATAATTTCACCAATCTTCTGATAATCGAACGACCTTCGATTATAATTGCTGGTGTAAGACCATGGCATTTGCAGTGCATATAAACATGGAGCGCTGTACCGGATGCAACAACTGTGTGGTTGCATGCCCGGTTGGAGCGCTCGAACTCTACACGGAGGATCCGGTGACAAGCGAGAAGATCTACCGGGTAAAAGACGGCAAAGCGCTCGTTCTGGACTTCCGTGCAGAGCTCTGTGCCGGATGCGGCGTCTGTGTCGAGGCCTGTCCCTACGACGTGATCAGGCTCGACGCGAACCCACAGCCCGCCGAGGCCGGTGCACAGTAATCATTTGGATGCGAGAGGGTTCTTTTATGGCAATGTCAACCATGTTTCCGAAGTTCTCAAAGAGGAGGGAGGGTGACAAAGTGGTCATGGAGCAGAAGCTCCTCCAGACCACGAACAACCTGGTCCTCGATGTCAAGGAGTGTGCCGGGTGTGGCATCTGTGTCGAAGCATGCCCCGAGGAGGCGATCACTTTTGGCCTCGTTGGTGCCGCTCGGCGGGGTGCAATCGATGAGCCTGCCGTGAATGTTGATGCGGAGAAGTGCTCATACTGTGGAGTCTGCGTCTGCCTCTGTCCATTCTCAGCCCTGAGCCTCAGGGTCGATGGCGAGGTGCGACTCCCAATTGTCGAGAAGGAGGGATTCCCTCAGTACGACCGGAACATGAAGGTCGACGACGAGAAGTGCGTCCGCTGCACCATCTGTTCCGACGTCTGTCCGGCTGATGCGATCGATCGCGATGTTCCCGAGTTTGAGGGAGTCTCGGTGAACGGCGAAGCCCGCCAGGGTGCGCTCAAATCCTCGACGACATTCACCGTCGACAAGGAGAAGTGCAATCTCTGTGGGATCTGTGCGGTCGTTTGCAAAGATATCGAGATCAAGCGGGTGCCTACATCCGGGATCTCGACGAAGCTCGAGGGCGAGATCAACCGGATCTCCGAGAAGGACTGCGACGCCTGTAAGGTTTGTGTCGAACTCTGCCCCGAGAAGGCGATCACCGTCGAGCGGACGGTCGAGAGCAGCAAACTTGACGGAAAGGTCGAGATCCTCCCCGAGGACTGCATCACCTGCACCTGGTGCAAGGTAACCTGTCCAGAGGAGGCGATCACGATGGACAAGCTGATCGAGGGCGAGATCGAGGTCTACCCGACGAAGTGCCCTGGCGGATGCTCCACCTGTGTCGATATCTGCCCGACAAAGGCACTCTACCTCCCGGAGCCGAAGCCTGCTTCCGAGCTTGCCGGCGAGCAGGAAGCAAACGTTGCGATCAACAAGGATCTCTGCATCAAGTGTGGTGCCTGTGTCGTCGCCTGCCCTGCCGAGGACGCGATAGTGCTGAAGCGGACCGGTTTCCGCATCAAGGGCAAGGAGACCGACCTCTATAAGAAGATCCTCGACAAGCTCTGCACTCCACGTACGAGTAAGGTCAAGGAGAGCATGTCTGGCGACACCGAGCTCAAGACGGTTGCCGAGGCAAAGGCGGCCTGAAGGTGGGTGAATCATGGTGACGAAGAACTATTCCGACCCCAAACTGAACGAGAAGCTTCGCGACAGGTACTATCACCGCGACCAGACAAAACCCGAATTCACGAAGGAAATTCGGGATATTTCAGGTACGATGGCCCACATGTGCTACCAGTGCGGGACCTGCACTGGTGGTTGCCCATCGGCACCGCGATCGACCTATCGTATCCGTGAGTTCATGCGCCGTGGTGTCCTCGGGCTGGACCAGGAAGCGCTCACCGACCCCGATCTCTGGCTCTGCACCACCTGTTACTCCTGCACGGATCGTTGTCCCCGAGACCTTGCTCCGACCGACGTGATTATGGCCATGCGGAATCTTGCCTTCCGGCAGGACATCGTCCCGGTAAACTTCCTCAAGACTGTCCAGGCGATCTATTCCTCGGGTCACGGTGTCCCCAATAACGATGTGAATCGCGCGGCTCGTGAGAAGCTCGGCCTGACCCGCGACCCGCCGACCACGCACATGTACCCCGAATATATCAAGGGAATCCAGAAGATCCTGGATCACTACAACCTCAAAGCGAACGCGGACCGTATTGTCAAAGAGAGGGAGGGATGACGACGATGAGAGAATACGCCTTTTTCCTCGGGTGCATCGCCCCGAATCGGTACCCTGGTGCCGAGTCGGCTTCGATTCGCACGAGTGAGAAACTCGGAATCAAACTGCTCCCGCTCGAGGGTGCGAGCTGCTGCCCCGCTCCCGGAGCGTTCGGTTCGATCGACCTGAACGTCTGGTACGCGATGGCCGCACGGAACCTCGTACTGGCCGAACAG
>CAYLUL010000132.1:0-5405 GCA_964386835.1 uncultured Methanospirillum sp. | reverse complement strand
GCCGGCACCTCGCCGAGCCACGCGATCCCCGAGTCCTTCATCGGCGCCAAGGGGTCGAGCCCCTTCGTCACCGCGTGGCTGATCAGCGCGGCCCGCTTCTCCTGCAGCAGCGCGATCAGCCGCTCCTTCTTCGCGAGCAGGGCGTCGATGTGGGTGGTTTCGCGATCGAGGAAGGCGGCGATGGCGTGCTGTTCGGCGATCGAGGGAATCGCGATGCACAGATGGGAAAAATTTTCCCTCGACAGATATTGCTGAATCGCTCCGGACCCCATCATCTGCAGGTGCCCGCTGCTCGCCCCCAATAAGTAATAGAGGAACTCCGAGGAAAGACTGTTTTTCGGAATAACGCCGATAAACGTTTGATTCGAGATCAGTGGCCGCGACACAATGGCCGTTGAACCCATACTACAACTACATGAGCAAAGGACCGTTCCCGCAGGGTATATTTTTAAGTTCATTTTTTTTACTGTTTCAAGCGAAACTCGCTGCTCCGATTTGGAATCGAATATGTATTTACCATTGAAATCTTCAATCCGGATCCATGGAATGTCTCCATCGAACTCTGGCGGTTTGTCTCTCATTGGGACGACCAGATCTGCCAGCCAACCAAGATGTTTGATGTCCCAATGGTCAGGCACCTCGCCGAGCCACGTCACGCCCGAGTCCCGGTAGGCCGGGTACCGCCGCCACGCCATTCAGGCCGGCCCCGTGTTGTGGATCGCAGAATAGTCACAACGGTCGTTGTGGATCATGAAAGCGGGTTTCGTGATCCACAAATCCCCTCTCGCCCCCGGAGAGAGACCTGGATCAGAGCGGAATCGGATCTCAGTCATCTCTCCAGCTCTCGTATCCGATAGGCCTGCCGCCTGTCCGTCCGCTTTTCCGGGATGGTAAACTCGAGGACTCCGTCGCGAAGCATCGGGGATAGGTAATACTCGGAGACATGACGAGGGGTTCTATTCAGCACCTGTGCTAGCTCGTCGGCCGAAAAGGGACGGATCGCGCATAACCGCCTGACCAATTGTTGCATGTATTCCGGTGGACGATGCTTTCCCACCTGTAAAATTTCCTCCAACAGATCGCTGGAAACGCCCTGTATCATATCGGATATCTGTCCGATCATGTCGGATTTCTCACCGATCATACCGGATTTCTCGATGATCATATCGGACATCTCGCCGATCATATCGGACTTCTCATCGATCATGTCGGACTTCTTAATGATCATATCGGACTTCTCGTCGATCAACGTCATCTTCCGATCGATCTCAGAGGTAGACCCGCGTATCACAGCGTGTCCGGGCGTGTCGAAGTCAGCAAGGGTTGGCTGGTGCTGTTGCACCGGCGTACCATTTCCACCATTCCTGAGTGTGACATCCTCCTCGGGATTGAGAAGACGGTCGGTCGGTGTGTAGTATGTAGCCGAGGAATGGGCATGCTGTTTGAGCAGCCCGTGACTTCGCAGTTTCTTCAGTGTATTGCTCGCACCAAGCGTGTCGAGCCCGGTATACTCACGACAGATAGAGTTGGAGACAGAGCCGCTCTCACGCGCATGGATCAGGATCCGGGCTTCGTCAGCGCTCAGGTTCGCGTCCCTGAAATGTTCGAGCCAGGTAATGTCCTCGTCGTCAAGGAAATGATGGAACAACAAGGTGGCGGTGAACCGATCACCCTCCCTCGACGACTCGAAGGTTGGCAGAGAGAGGTTCGCCTCCTTCATCAGTCGTCGCATTACCTTGATGCCACTTCCCTTCGTCTCAGCGTAATTAGTCTCGTGCAGCACATTTGCGATAACCGGGTTTCGAGTCTTCGATCCCGGTTGCCCGAGCTGATCGATGGGGACAAGAGAGTACCCGGGGTTTCGTATCTCAATCCGGTTTGCGTACCGGATGACCTGGACAGGGCCATGGATGCGATAATTCCGATGCATCAATGCGTTGACCAGCGCTTCTCGAATAACACGAGGATCAATCCTCGGCGTCTCCTGTCGCTGCATCATCCCTGAAGTGAATGAGAACGCCCGTGGAATATCGTCCATAATCGCGGCTTGACCTCGCGGTATCAGCCTGAAGAGCGGGTCCCGCATCTCGATCGTCTCGAGTGGATGATCGGGGTCATCGATCCACTCTCTCCCTGAGATCCGGATATAGTCAAGGCGGATCATCGGGAAGTATTTCCTTAATGCTTTCCGAGAGCCGAAGAGAAGCAGGCCTGCCACGTTCGGAAAGAGGACGCCTTGGCGGCGCTCGACACAATTCAGCGACTCGAGAAGATCTCCGTCGTTCCAGTTCAATTCTTCCGCGTCTGGAGCGACCTCGGCACGAGCTCGCCGATATTCGCCGATAGCCTCCTCATCAAGATCGGCGAATGTCGCACCGTCAATAATCATCCTGTCGAAGGATCGCGATTGCCGTTCGTGAAAGAGTTCCGTCAGGTCTTCCTCGGTACACTTCTGCGTTGTGGTGCCGAACCGTCGATAGGCTCCATCGGGGAGACCGACCTTCTTGAAAAAGACCGGTTTGTCCCCTGGTTGGGCTTCTCGAACATGGACACCAACGACAATTTTACCCTCCAGCCGGTCGGGAAGAAATTCGGGCCGGACCACGACGTTGAACCGGGACGCGCACTGCGTGGCAATATCGCGCTGTATCTTGTCCGGATTGGAGAGCCCAATCACCGAATATCGGGGCCCCATCGGATCCCTGGCTGCTTTCACGCCCAGCAGGAGAAATCCGCCGTCCATCCCCGGCTCGTTGGAGTAGGCGCAGATGGTCTCCATGACCGAAGAACTGACCTCGCTCGCCAGTTTCGCTTCGATGCGGGGGTGTTCGTCGTTCTCGCACAGCTGTTTGAAGAGTTCTTGACAGTCAATCTCGTCATCCTGCAGCGAGGATGTGGCGATGCGGCGCTGATGGCTGTTCTTCATCCGTCCTCTCCGATCTCAAGGTGCTTTATGGAATACTCGGGCTGAACCACTATCATTCAGCTCATCTCCGCCAGCAGCGCCGCGATCTCTCGCTCCACGTCCCGGATCTCCGCCACGATCGCCTCGAGCGGCCGCGGCGGCGTGTACCGGTAGAAGTAGCGGTTGAAGTTGATCTCGTACCCGACCTTCGTCTTCGACTCGTCGACCCACGCGTCGGGCGCGTGCGGCAGCACCTCGCGGGCCAGGTACTCCGCCACGTCCTCCTTGAGCGGGACGTTCTCGAAGTCCCGGAGCTCGGGGTCCGGCTCGGGCTGCCCCTTCGCGTCCCGGCAGACCTCCGCCGTCTCGTCCCGCTCCGAGAGCGCGCCGAGCACGGCTTTCACAACCGGCGCCGGCACCGCGAGCCGTTGCGCCCGGAACGCCGCCTTCAGCGCGGCCGCGAACTCGTCGCGGGACCGCACCACCCCGAGCGGCCGGAGCGTCTCGAGCGCCGCGAGGATCGCCGCCTGCGCCTCGCGGCCGGCCTCCTCCTCGGCCGCGATCAGGGCCTCGTCCTTCCGCTTCCGGCTCCCCGCGAGGTTCGCGAACGCCGGCGCCTCCCGCACCCGCGCGAGCCGCTCGTCCGTCACCGCGAAGTTGAGCCGGAGCGGCCGCTCCACCGTCACGCGCCGGTACCCGAAGTCCTCGTTCTCGAAGACCCGGACGTGCTCGTTCTCCTCGGCGGCGCCGTAGAGCCGGACGAGGTCGCGGCACTGGTCCTCGCCGATCTCGTTCCGCTTGTTCCCGAGCGACTTCCGCATCTTCCGATAGAACGTCCGGCCGTCGACCAGCCGGACCTTCCCCTGCCGGCCCGGCGCCTTCCGGTTCGTCACGACCCAGACGTACGTCGCGATCCCCGTGTTGTAGAAGAGCTGGTCCGGCATGGCCACGATCCCCTCGAGCCAGTCGTTCTCGATGATCCACTTCCTGATGTCGCTCGGCCCCGACCCCGCGCTCCCCGAAAAGAGCGGCGAGCCGTTGAAGACGATCCCGATCCGGCTCCCCTCCCGGGCCGGGTCCTTCATCTTCGCGATCATGTGCTGCAGGAAGAGGAACGAGCCGTCGTTGATCGGCGGCAGGCCGGCGCCGAACCGCCCGGCATAGCCCTTCTCATCCCGCTCCTTCTTGACGGTCGCCTCCTGCGGTTTCCACTCGACCCCGAACGGCGGGTTCGCGAGCATGTAGTCGAACCGCTGGCCGGCGAAGTGGTCGTCCGTGAAGCTGTCGCCGAAGTGGACGTTGCCCGGGTCCTGGCCCTTGATCAGCAGGTCCGACCCGCAGATCGCGTACGCCTGGTCGTTGTAGTCCTGGCCGAAGACCTTCAGCTCGGCCTCGGGGTTCAGCTCCTCCACGTACTCCTCGGCCACGGAGAGCATCCCCCCCGTGCCGCAGGCCGGGTCGTAGAGCGTCCGGATGATCCCCGGCGTCGTGAGCGCCGCGTCGTCCTCGGCGAAGAGCAGGTTGACCATCAGCCGGATCACCTCGCGCGGCGTGAAGTGGTCGCCGGCCTCCTCGTTCGAGGCCTCGTTGAACCGCCTGATCAGCTCCTCGAAGAGGTAGCCCATCTCCCGGTTCGAGACCCTGGAGGGGTGGAGGTCCACCTCGCAGAACCTGGCGAGGATGAGGAACAGGCGGTCCGCCCTGTCGAGCTTGGCGATCTGCTCCTCGAAGCCGAAGTGATCGAGGATCTCCTTCGCCTGTTTCGAGAATCCCGCGATATAATCGACCAGGTTCTCCGCGATCGTGTCCGGCTCGCCTTTCAGTTTTTCGAACGTGAACTTGCTCGTGTTGTGAAACCGGTGGCCGGTAATCTCGTTGAGGACCAGCTCGGCGTTCTGCGTGCGGCCCCGCTGCTCCAGCTCGGCGTGCTTCGCCAGGACTGCTTCCTTGGTCGGCGCGAGGACACAGTCGAGCCGGCGGAGCACCAGCATGGGGAGCATGACGTCTTTGTACTGGTTCGGACGGTACGGGCCGCGCAGCAGGTCTGCGACGGACCAGATCAGCGAGGCCTTCTCGTTCCAGCGTTCGATCGACATCAAGGATCCTTCACGAGTGAGATTGGGGGCCGCGTCGGGGTCGTGGCCGCGACGCGGGCAATGCTACAGATAGATAGCGTGTTGATCCCTTTGTATCGATCGGATCGCACCTTATTGCCATGTCTCAGAACAGCGTCCGCTGCGCCTTCGCCCTCGCCGCGACGGCCACCGTCGCCCTTGCCGCCACCGGTTCGGGCACGAGCCAGACCGTCTGGTCGGCCTCATCCGCCACGAGCTGCAGCACCTTGTCCATCGCCGGCGCGTAGACGATCACGATCCCGTTCGTCGCCCGCCGCTTCAGCGCTTTCGCGAGCCGGCTCATCCGCTGGCCCCGCTCCTCCGCGTCCAGGCCGGCCGCGAGCGCCGACGACCATTCCACCATCAGCACCGTGTGAAACGACCGG
>CAYLUL010000131.1:2297-5411 GCA_964386835.1 uncultured Methanospirillum sp. | reverse complement strand
AGGACCGCTTCATCGGCGTGTCGTTCACCGCGATCACCGGGAACTCGAGCCGCCCTTCGGCAGCCATCGCCCGGAGCCGGTGAATTCCGGTCGTCGTCTCCTCGCATCCCCCGATCACCTCCGGCAGGAGCTCACGCCGTGCCGTGTGGAGCCGGTGAATGAGGTCCATGCCGTCATCGATCGTGACCGTGGGGCGCGTGTCGAGCACCCGGTCGATCGCCGCGTAATATTCGTCGACGGAGCAGGCGTGGCGAGCGTAACTCCGGATGCATTCCATCTCATCCAGGGCAAGGGCGACATCATCCTGGGTCGAGAGCGGATTGCAGCCCGTGATCTCGACCGTTGCGCCGCCGGCAGCAAGGGTCCGGACCAGGTTCGCGGTCTTTGCCTCAACATGGAGGGCCATCGCGATCCGTTCTCCCTCGAGCGGCCGCTCATCTGAAAATCGCCGTTCGATCGCCCGGAGGACGGGCATGTACTGCGCCGCCCAGGTGATCTTCCGCATACCCGAATCCATGTTCTCAAGAGGTGGGCGGGAAACCACATTAATCCATAACTCTCAATATTCGGGCCGTACCTACACTAGTACGATGGTGCTGACGCGACGGATCATTCCCTGCCTGGATATCAAGGACGGCAGGGTGGTAAAGGGCACAAACTTCCTCGGACTGCGTGATGCGGGCGATCCGGTTGAACTGGCAACGCGATATAATGAACAGGGCGCAGACGAGGTGGTCTTCCTCGATATCACTGCCTCCAGGGAGGGTCGGGGAACGATGATCGAGGTGATCGAACGCGCTGCCGACCAGCTATTCCTTCCGCTCACCGTGGGCGGCGGAATCCGCACGACGGATGACATCCGCCTGATCCTCCGTGCCGGGGCGGACAAAGTCAGCATGAATACCAGCGCGGTGGAGCGGCCCGCCCTACTCACTGAGGGGGCGAATGCCTTCGGTACGCAGTGCATCGTGATCGCTGTCGACGTGCGCCGCAACTTTGAGCCGAACCCGGAGGGGACACCGGTCACTCTTCCTGATGGCCGCTCCTGTTGGTACGAGGTGGTTACCTACGGCGGTCACCGCCCGACCGGGCTGGACGCAATCGCCTGGGTCCGTGAGGCTGAAGAGCGTGGAGCTGGGGAGGTGCTGCTCACCTCCATGGAGACCGACGGCACGAAGGATGGTTTTGACCTCCCAATCACTGCCGCCGTCTCGGACGCCGTCGGCGTTCCGGTTATTGCGAGCGGCGGAGTCGGCCAGCTCGAACACTTCTACGATGGGTTCGTCACCGGGAAAGCTGATGCTGCCCTCGCCGCTTCGGTTTTTCATTATGGCGAACTGACCGTCAGGGATGTAAAAGAGTACCTGGCCGGACGGGGCGTCCCTGTCCGGCTCTGATCGGCTACAGAAGTTTCGATAGGTCGATTTCGACCGCGGCAACCGGGTGGTCGAGGCCGAACGCCTCGAGCACCTCTGGGTGCACCTCACCGAAGACCCCGAGGGGCGTGCCATTGACCAGGAGAGCGCCCCGTCTCCCGTCGATGAAGGCCGGGTCATCCGTCTCGATTGCCGTGGAGATGAGGCCCAGCTCGCGGCAGAGTGCATCGGCTATCCCATACGCCTCGGAGAAGTCCGCGGTGCCGTGGCAGGAGACCGCTGCAGCGCCAAGCCCGGTCTCCATGCCGGTGACGGTCTCGCCAACCGCGAAGAGCCGCTGGGGGAGCTCCCGGAACCGATTGTACTCGAGGAGTTCCATCAACAGGGGCAGAAGGGATATCCTGGCCACAGATTGGTCCTCGGAGATGGGGTGGAGGACACGCAGGGCTCGTGCGTCGGGAACTCGTCGCATCTGCGAGAAGAGGACCTTCTCGCTCGTCAAAACAAACGGCATTGTCTCCAGGTGCCCGAGTCCGGAGAGGGCCTCGCGGACAGCCCGTTTCAGCCGGCTCTCGGGTCTCTCCTCGGCAGTTGTCGCAGTCCTGGAGGGAACGGCCTCGAACCGTTCGTAGCCGTACGCGATGGCAACGTCTTCGAAGACATCCCAGTCGTGCATGATATCGGCCCGGTAGCAGGGGACTTCTACGCGAACGCGGTTTCCCCCCACGGGTTCGGCTCCGAACCGCATGCGTCGGAGGAGCGATGCCATGGTCGGGGCATCGAGACCAAGACCGAGGAGCCGGTTGCACTCGTCGACCGAGACCTCGCGGAACGACGGATCGAGGTCCGGGACGCTGACGCCATCGATCTCGACCGACTCGATCCTCCCTCCGGCTTCCGCGAGCGCTGCGCAGAGAATCTTTGTAGCGGTCGTTACCGCCCGCAGGTCGGTCCCGGTACAGTCGAGGAGAACATCGGTGGTCGCGGTTGAGACCCGGGTCAGCTCTCCGTTGATGATCGGTGGAAACGATAGGACGCGGTCCTCTGCATCCACGATCAGCGGGAAGCGGGGGGCATCCTGGACCAGATGAGCAAAGGCCCGTCCCTTTGGATGCTCCTCAAGCATCGTCTCCATGGTCATCTCCTTGTCGAAGTCGAGCGGAACGAAACCCCGGTCACGTGGGGAGGCGAGATACCGGAACGGCGGTGTGATCCGAGCGAGGTCGTGAAGGCCGATCGCCACCTTCCTCCTCCCCCGACCGACCGCCCAGTGGAGTGACTCCTGGAGACCCATCAGCGAGATGATCGCCTCCTCATCGAGGTCGAGTCCCCGGACCACTGCCGAACCGAGGTATGGGCGGATCTCGGCCAGCCCCGGGTCCACCGTGAAGGAGATTCCGGATGGCGTGGTCTTGTATCGGACGGGTCCCTCCTCGATCCCGAGGAATCCGCGGAGAGCCCGCGCCGTTCCCTCGGTTGAGAAGAGGTCGGGGCGGTTCGCGAAGAACTCGACGTCGACATGGTCCTCTTCTCGTCGCTCGATGTCCGAGCCGAACATGGGCAACCGATCGACAATCGTATCCCGGTCTTGGCCCACGAGCCGCTCGAGGTACTGGTACGGTAGGGTGATGACTGGCATTTATTGTCCCTCCCTACCGGAATGGATGGGCGTCTCGCGGCACCAGTCGATGTCAGATCGATAGAGCTGGCGGAGGTCTTTCAGCCCGAGCCGGAGCAT
>CAYLUL010000131.1:0-2265 GCA_964386835.1 uncultured Methanospirillum sp. | reverse complement strand
AGGCGAGAACCGGGTGCTCGATCCCAAACGGAGCGGTCACCTCTTCCCGGAAAACCCCTGCCCCGCCGAGTTCGACCCACCCGAGACCTTCGACGAATACCTCCGGCTCGACCGACGGCTCAGTGTAGGGGAAGTACCCCGGGCGGAACCGAACCTGGGGGAACCCGAGGCGCTGGTAGAACTCACGGAGGAAGCCGAGGAGGTGCGAGAAGGTGACGCCTTCGTCCATCACGATCCCCTCGAGCTGCTCGAATTCAGGCAGGTGCGTCGGGTCGATCGCCTCACGCCTGAAGACGCGTCCGATCGCGAAGGCCTTGATCGGAGGGGTCGGATGAGAGGCCAGGTACTGGATCGAGAGTCCGGTCAGGTGGGTGCGGAGGACCTGCTGCCGAGCCTTCTTCTCCTGCCAGATGCCTCCCCAGCCTGTCGACGTGGTCTCTCCCCCGTGCTCGTGCATCGCTCGGACGAGCTCCCATCCCGTTGGAAGACCTGCCTCGCCGCTGAGGTGGAAGGTGTCCTGCATCTCCCGAGCAGGATGGTCCTGAGGCTGAAAGAGCGCATCGAAGTTCCAGAACCCCGACTGGACCAGTCCCCCGCCCATTTCGACAAAGCCCATGTCCTGGAGGATGGTACGCATCTCGTCCAGGAGCCGCTGGTATGGGTGAACCTTACCAGGGACAAGACGCCGGGGGAGGCGGTCGGTCCGATACCGCCGCAACGGGGTGGTGCGCCAGCTCCCGGTGAGGAGCATCTCGTGCGTGAGCTGCCCCACCTCTTCACGCAGGTCGAGCCCGTCACGAGCAAGGGCTGCGCCCGCTTCGGTGATCGCAACTGCATATCCAACCGACTCCCGTTCGACGGCGAGCCCTCGTTTTAGGAGCTCGCGGAGCCCGGCCCCATCCTCGAGGATGGAGCTGGCGAGCGCCCGCTCGTCCTCCCCCTCGGGGGCAGTGCCGGTCTTCTCAACGACACCGTCATGAATCGTGATCCAGCCCTTGCGCCGAAGCCAGCCGATCCCGATCGAGGCGAGGGGGTGGCTCTTCAGATCCGCCATCGTGGCCTCCCCTTCGAACGATGCGAGGAGCTGGCGTTCGGGTAGCCCCTCGCTGGCATAGCGCTGTCCCTCTTCGGTGAGGGCATACGACGTTTCGACCGTCCGCTCGACGACTGCGAGGTCCCCGTTCTGGGCGAGCAGGCTCGCGTACTGGACGACCGCATCAGTCGTCGCATCGAGGGCGCGTGCGAGCGTGGTGGCATCCGCCCTTCCCAGTGGGGCGAGTGCGGCGAGCAGGCGGCGTTCGTTCAGGGAGAGGACATATCCATCTCCGGACTCTCTTTTCGAACTCTTCGCACCATCGCCGTCCCGCTCGGGGTGATGATCGTCCGCTCCCGGACCCATCCCTGTTCCCATCTCTCTCTTACTCATTCAGACCTCTGCTGCAAGGTGCTCGACTTCGTCCATCCGCTCCTTGAAGTCGGCCAGGAACGCGAGCACCCGTTCGGCCGTCTCCTTTTTACAGGCGCCGCAGGTGATCTCGCCGGTGAGGCACCGTCGACGGACCTCGGCGAGATCGGCATCATCTTCACACATGTGGAAGCGGTTCAGCTCGAAGACGGTACATCGGTCGGGCTCTCCGCCCAGCCGCTTTTGCTCTTCGAGCGTCGTTCGCCCACCTGTCACGGCCCTCATCACCTTCTTCCGCACCGCTGCTACCGGCTCAGTAAAACCGAACGAGGAGTCCGGGACCGATGACGACATCTTCCCGCCGACGAGTCCGGGCATGAAGGTATGATAGGTCGCCGACGGCGCGAAGAACCCGAACCCCCCGAGACTTCGCTCGACCTCTCGCACAATCTCGCTCACGGCTCCGTGTGTCATTTCCCTGACGTCCACGTGCCCCTCGTAGGCCCGGGATCCGGGGAGCGCCTGGGCGACCGCACGAATCCCACCTTCTGGGGCATTCTTCGCTCTCACCGAGATATGGTCCCCCCGATCCTCAACGAGGAAGAACCGGAGCCCATTGGCCACGTCGCGGGTAAGGCGGATGTGGGGGTCCTGGTCGATTCCCACCGGGACGATCGTGGGTGCCGGCCCACCAGCAACCTGAGGGTAGAGGATGTCCGCCACCTGGGTGATGACACTCATGGCATGGGCGAGGGTCGTCTCCGACTCGAACCCATAGATCGCCTGGAGTTCGGAGAAGTTGACCCTTGTTGCCGCCTCGAACGCGAGGTCCTTGAGGGCGTTATTTTTCGACTGGAAGT
>CAYLUL010000130.1:739-5488 GCA_964386835.1 uncultured Methanospirillum sp. | reverse complement strand
CACCGACCGGAAACGGGCGGAAGCTGATCTCCAGAAGAGCCAGTACCTCCTCGCGGAAGCTGCGGAGATGGCACGAATGGCCTACTGGGAATTTGATGCGTTGGCTGGGATCTTCACCTTCAACGACCGGTTTTACGCCCTGTACGGCACCACTGCCGAGCGCGAAGGGGGATACCGGATGCCGGGTGATGTGTACACGCGGGAATTTCTTCACCCGGAGGACCAGCAGATCGTTGGCGAGGAGATTGAAAAAGCGCTCTCCGCCCCCGATTCCGGGTATTTCTCCCTGCGGGAACACCGGATCATCCGCCGGGATGGAGAAGTCCGCTGGATCACCGTGCGGATCCGGGTGAACAAGGATGCAGAGGGCCGGACCATCCGAACCCACGGTGCGAACCAGGACATCACCGACCGAAAGAAGATGGAGAAGGCGATCCAGAAGGCGAACAAAAAACTCAGCCTGCTCTCCGGCGTCACCCGCCATGATATCAACAACCAGCTCCAGGCACTGAACGGGTACGTCTCATTGTTAGAGCATGAAATCCACGACCCTTCCAATACAGTCTATTTCTCCGGTATCACGGAAGCCTGCACAACGATCGAAGAGATGATTCAATTCACCAGGGAATACGAGATGATCGGTCGAGGAGCTCCCGCCTGGCAGGATCTGACGACCGTGATCACCGCTGCTGGAAAAGGGCGTATCGCCGGACAGTTCACCCTTGAAAACGATCTTCCTCCCGCGACTGAAGTGTTCGCCGATCCGATGCTTGAGAAGGTGTTTTTCAATCTCCTTGACAACGCGGCCCGGCACGGCGAACGGGTGACGCACATCCGGTTATCGTCCCGGCCGGCGGGAGGGAACCTGGTCATCGTCTGGGAGGATAACGGAGTCGGCGTCGCTCCGGTTGACAAGGCGAGGATCTTCGAACGGGGATTCGGGAAGAACACGGGGCACGGCCTGTTCCTCGTCCGGGAGATCCTTTCCCTTACCGGGATCTCGATCACGGAGACCGGTGAACAGGGCAGGGGGGCACGGTTCGAGATAATCGTGCCTCAGGGAGCTCACCGGATTGCTCCTTCATCGCCGGCATGATGGTTGGATGATTGTCAGCCAAACCGGCATCCTCCCACCATTCCCTCAGGATAGCGCCTCGTTGCAGCCCCTGACGGCTCACGTTTTGACAGAACAGGTCTCGAGTACGGGTGAGCGGCGCCATTAACGAGCAGGACGACGGATCAGCCCTCTGTGGCGATCTCACCGCCGCCATCACCATGCCCTCCTGGAGAGAGGAGCGGCTGCACAAGAATAGATCAGGGGATCCCTGTCGCAGGATCCCCCATGACACCCCTATCCCCTGAGTGGTCACTTCACCCGGGCTTCGAGCCGGCACGGGTCTCTTCTCCACCCCGGGCCGGCCAGATTCCCAGCCGCCGCAGGACCTGGATCACCAGGAACCCCACGACGGAGCCGATACTGATCGCAATGAGATCCATGCTCGCTTACGCGAGCGCCGGCACAGTGTCGGCCCACGCCTCGACCGTCGCACGGATCGTGTCGTCCTCGTAGGACGCGAGCGTGACCGCTGTCCGCGAGAACGTGACCGTGAAGATCTCGCCGCTCGCCGCGTGGCACTTGAGCATGGCCGAGAAGGTGTCATCCTCCAGGGCATGCACGGCCGTCCCGCCCATCGCGGTGGCGACGGCGGTGTTCCCGAGGAGCGCCGTCACGTTCGCGGTGTACGCCGCGAGCGAGGGCGACTGCGCCGAGACGAGCCCGACGGTGTTCGCCTCCAGGTCCTGGTACGCGATCTTCGCCGTGAACCGCTCCCTGGTCTTCTCCACGGCCGGATGCGTCTCCGAGCCGTACTGGTACCCGGTGCACCCGAACGGGTTCGCCGAGATCACTCCCGCGATGATCGCATCGAACGTCGCTGCGTCCTCGATCGGCGTCGCGAGCACGCGGGCCGCCGATCGGGTCACTGATTTCTGGACGAAATCTCCCATATTCTTCTTCTCCTGGTGCAATGCACCGATCTTTCATTGTATTTCTGAAGATTTATGACGCTCAAACGCCGGCGATCATACTCATCGCGAATCGTCACGGCGACGCCTCATCCGTGGGCTCTCGCATCAGGCTCCCCGCCAAATCGCGAGAGAGATGCCGACGCCCACCGGGATCAGGAAGGTCAGGGCGTAGGAGATGAAGACGTGGGGGCGGTAGTCGTCGGCCTGGAGTTGGAGGACGATGAACAGGGAGTTGAAGACCCTCGCGATCAGAGTCCAGACGGTCCCGACCTTCACGTAGTAGGAGAGGGCAGGTGCCGAACCGTTCGGCCCAGCCTCACGTCGGGGACGGCGATGACCCAGGCGGGAGAGCGAGAAAAATGGGGGAGATGCCCGCGTCGACCTCAGAGCGCATTGAACAGCCAGACGACATCGGCGAAATCGATCCGGCCGTTGCCGTTGTAGTCGAACGCAGAGACCGGCTCGTTCGCCGCGATCCAGGTCATCTGGTTGAAGTAGAGCACGACGTCCGCGAAGTCCTTCCGGCCGTTGCCGTTCACGTCCTCGTACGTTCCGTCGCCATCCAGGTTCCGCGGAATGCCCACCCCGCCGGGGACCAGCGTCACCGGCGAAACGGTGGGCGTCGGGGTCGCCCCCTCCCGGACGAACTTGTGAATCCGGTTGTTGCCCGAGTCGGTGACATAGACGTTGCCGGCACGGTCGATCGCAACGCCCGTGGGACGGTCGAACTGCCCGACTCCAGCGCCGCGAGTGCTCTCGGCGCCCTCGGATCCGCCGATCTGCGCGAGGGGGGTGCCGTTCGCGTCGTACTTCAGGACCCGGTTGTTGCCGGTGTCGGTGACGTAGACGTTGTTCGCGTCATCCACCGCGACACCCTCGGGACGCGTGAACGGCCCGAACGCGGGGAACCCGAGTCCGCCGAAGATCGATCCGAAGGTCCCATTCGGGCCGAAGGTCTGGATCCGGCCGTTGCCGGTATCGGCGACATAGATGGTGCCGGTGCCGTCCACCGCAATACCCCCGGGGTTCGAGAACTGTCCGAGTGCTGACCCTCCCAGGGATCCTCCGATGAGGGATACGAAGGTGCCGTTCGGGTCGAGCCGCTGGACCGTGTTGGTGCCGGAGTCGGTGACATAGAGATTGCTCGCGTTATCCACCGCGATGCCCTGTATTCGGGCCGTCATGTTGGCCAGTTCCTGCTGTAATCTGGTCAGGGTGCCGTCCGATGAAAGCCTGTCAATCAGATTCGTCGAATCATTGGTGATATAGGCAGTGCCGGCGTTGTCGACGGCGATCGCTCGGGGAGACCAGGTCACCTGGCTGGAACCGAACTGGGTGATATAGGTGCCGTTCGACGTGAATGTCTGGACCCGGTGATTGCCGCGGTCGGGGATGTAGACATTCCCTCCGCTGTCCACCGCGACGCCGCACGGGTCGTTGAACTGCCCGTTTCCGGTGCCCTGGGTCCCCCAGATCAGGTCGTCCCGGTATGATTCCGGCAACGTCGGCGTCGCTCCCTGCCGGGAAAACGCCTGGATACGGTGGTTGTAGGTATCGGCGACGTAGATGGTACCGGTACTGCTGACTGCGACCCCCATGGGATCATCGAACTGTCCGTCCCCGGTGCCCCCGGTTCCCCAGCGCGTCGTGAAGGTGCCGGTCGAGGTGAACGTCAGCACCTGATCGCTATCGCCAGTGGCGTAGACGTTTCCCGTGCGGTCGACCGCGATCCCCTTGAGGAACTGATAGTTGTCTCCGACGCCATCCGTGTCCCATTTTGACACGAAGGTGCCAGCGGCTGTGAACGTCTGGATGCGGTGGTTGTAGGTATCGAGTACATAGACGGTGCCATCATTGCCGATCGCAACCCCGTTGGGATAGTACATCTGACCGTCATCCGTGCCCCTCGTGCCCCATGATGTCACGAGGGAGCCGGTCGAGGTGTACTTCAGGACGCGGTCGTGGTAGGTATCGGCGACGTAGACGTTCCCGGCATGGTCGATGGCGATGCCGTTCGGGGGGGTGCTGAGGCTCCCGTCGCCGGTCGTCCATTTCGAGACGAAGGTGCCCGTCGACGTGAACGTCTGGACCAGGCCGGTCGCATCGATGACGAAGACGGCGCCATTCGAGTCGATCGCGATCCCCCGGGGGTACTGGAACTGTCCGTCGCTGGCCCCGAACCGGCCCCATTTCGTGATGAAGTTCCCTGCCGCGTCGAACTTCTGGACGCGGTTGTTGGCGGTGTCAGCGACATAGACATTGCCCGCGCCGTCGACGGCGATGCCCCATGGATTGTAGAACTGGCCGTCCGTGAAGCCCATGGACCCCCATTTCGCGGTGAAGGGATACGTCTCCTCGGCGGAGACGACATGAACCGCAGCGCCCAGCAAAATTAGGAGAAGCAGTACAGAGAATGGCTTCATCTCTCTCGCACCCCATCATCACGCATCGGGTTACGATGTTGCGTGCCAGGTTCAATCGTCGGGACGTGCCAAAGCCCTGGTCGGGCAGCGATCAGAAGCAGGTGAAAGACTCCGTTGAACGCGTTCAAAGCGATTCCCCGTCTCATGATCATCACTTCCCATCGATGGATATAGTTTTTGATTTATTCAAGCAGCGGAAAGTAACCTGGACGGGGTCGTACTGAAGGGAATGGACCCTGACGCCGGCACGGTTTTCGGCGTTCACGGACGTCAGTGGGACCTCGGCGGCCGACGGCGG
>CAYLUL010000130.1:0-675 GCA_964386835.1 uncultured Methanospirillum sp. | reverse complement strand
TCCGGGTGCCCATCTTCGCGGTGCCTCGGGTTCAGTTCACCACCGTCTCCGCTCCAGGTGCTGGCGAAGGGACATATACGAGCCGCTTGGTGATACTGGCACGCCCCGTCCTCTCTCTCTCATTCCATCGCCGGCGGATCGCATTCGACCGTGACGCCGGCCATGTCAACGCTCTTTCCCGCGATGGCGTGTGCACCTCGATCAGGTTCGTCGGAGGGTCGGTCATGATCGTGATCCTATTGCCGGCCATCGAGTACCCCCGCACCCGGTACCGCTTCAGATCCTCGACATGCCACGGCGCATCGATGAACTCCAGCCGCTCGGTGCACCCGAGCAACACAGAATGGCCGTAGCCGGCACCGCGTGATAACAGGATGCAAAGAGGAGTCGGCCTCAGGCTCCGATCGTTCGCCGTGGTCCCTCTCGGTAGCGGCGGTCAGGAATCATCGATCGCTTCTCTCTGCAGCGACAGAAGCTGAGGGAGGAGAGACGGCAGCTGCCCGTCGACGATCGCCCAGACGGTCTCCGGGTCGACTGCGAAGTATCGATGCACAACAACGTTACGGAGTCCGACGATCTGTCGCCAGGGGATCTCCGGATGCCGCTCGCGAAACGGTACAGGGACCTGGGAGGCCGCCTCGCCGATCACCTCGAGGTTCCGCAGGACCGCATCGA
>CAYLUL010000129.1:0-5550 GCA_964386835.1 uncultured Methanospirillum sp. | reverse complement strand
GTCCTCGGCGACGAGAACCGGATCCTGACGGTCTCGACCTATATCCGGTCCGAGGTCCATGATATCGGCGATGTCTGCATCGGCGTCCCCGCCCGGGTCAACCGGCAGGGAGTCACCCCGATCCCGATCCGGCTTGACCCCGACGAGGTCACCGCATTCCGGACCGCGGTTGACAAGATACGCGCCCACACGGCGCTCGTCTTCGAGCAGCTCGCCTGGGAATAAATCTCCTCCTTTTTTTGCTTCGCTCGAGTGAAGCGTTTGAAAAATGAGTTCAGGTCAGGGTCACTTCAACGATCTCGGCCCGCTCGACGCCCGGGAGCGACGAGAGGTCCGCCTCGAGGCGATCGGTCTGACCACCCACGTCACCCACGACGGCAACGACCATGAGAGCCTTGAGGCCAAAGCCGATCGGCTCCTCCCGGATCTCGTGGATCTCGGGCGCCTTCGCCTTCAGGGCCTTCTTCAGCTCCTCGAGGTCAACCTCGGGAGACTCGGGCATCACCTTGATGATGCAGGCAACGTCACCCATGGTTATGGTCCCGTGAACCCGCACTGCGGGCACATGTACGGAATGCTCTGCTCACGGCACCGGTAGCACCGCTGTATCTCATACTCACACTGAGGGCAAAGGAACGTGGTTCCCCCAACCTCGGCAAGAGGGGCATTGCACGATGTGCACTTCTTTGTCGTCATAGAGACCCGATCCCCAGTACATTCAGGCTGAGGACTCAAGAAACCTGGGGTCGATCACGGTCCCCAGGACTGGCTCACTCGCGAGGGCGTGGGCCAGGCGCCCGGGTACACGAGCGTTCACCATCAGGGCCCGGAGCGAGTGGGCAAGGGCGAACTGGACCAGGCAGGGGTCGACCGCGTCGGTCGCGATCGATGCGTCGAGGCGTTCAACAAGTCGGCCCTCGACCACGACACCATCGACCGACTTCGCAAGGAGGAGGTCTGCCCCAACCCGGTCCGCGCACCAGGCTGCGATCGTATCGGAGCTGACCACCCAAGCATGCGGCAGAGGGTCTAGATCGCGCAGGGAGCGGTAGGGGAGGAGAACCGAGGGCGCTGATGGCACCGCGATCTCTTCAACCGCCGGAAGTCCCAGGTCGGCAAGATACAGGCCGAACTGTTCCATCGCAGCGCAGGCCATCCAGTGGGCTGCATCGTTTCCGGGGTCGAGACGCCGGACCATGTCGGCGAACGGCCCGCCTCCGGGCACGACCAGGACCGGTTGCGGGGCCGCAAGCAGGACCGGGACGAGCACGGGGGCAAGGTCGAGAAGCGAACCCCCGAACTTCACCACGAGCGGGCGCACGGCGTACTATAAAACGAGGCGTGACTAAAAAACGATCGATGCGCGCCCTCCTCGTCCTGCTCGCCCTCCTCTGCCTGGGCACGGGCGCCGGCGCGTACGCGATCGTTGAAATCTGCCCGGACACGTGGCTCTCGGGCGAGGCGGACGAGTTCTTCGTCCTCGCGGTTGACGGGTCGCTCGATGGGGTATCCGTCACCGACGGCGAGGGCACGGCGTCCTTCCCGCCAGGTGCGGACGGGGGTGGACGGATCGTCGTCGCGCGGAACGGTTCGGCGTACCGCCTTGTCCATGGCATGCTGCCCGACTTCGAACTCCAGGGGGTCTCGCCGGCGCCCGATATGGTGCGGAACAAGGATCTTCGGCTCGGGAACGACCACGACGAGTTGACCCTGCTCGTCCATGGTACGGTCGTCGACCGGGTCGCCTGGCCCGGAGATGTGAGGCCCCGCCAGGGACAGGTTCACTTCCAGGAGAACGGCGTGTGGGACCCGCGCGTCCTGATGATCGGGCAGTCACGCTTCAGCCCCCTCACGGTCTGCAATGTCTCGGGCACTGCCTTCATCGCGCCCGACTGCTCGTCGGACGTGCTCGAAGACCTTGTGGCTTCGGCTCGGACGTCGCTCCTCCTGAACGCCTACGAACTGACAGACCCGGCCCTCACCGAAGGGCTTCTCGCTGCCCGAGCGCGTGGAGTTCAGGTCACCGTGCTGGTCGAAGGAGGGCCGGTCGGCGGCATCCCATCGGGTGAGTGGGCTGCGTTCGCCCGCCTGCTCGAGGCGGGGATACCGGTCCACCGGATCGGCTCGGGAGAGACCGCGCATGCCCGCTACCGGTTTAACCACGCCAAATACCTGGTCGCCGACAGCCGCTGGACGATGGTCACGACGGAAAACTGGAAGCCTGCCGCTTTTCCCCCGGCAGGACAGCAGGGGAACCGGGGCTGGGGTGTGGTGCTCGACGACCCGCGGATCGCAGGATACTTCCGCGAGGTCTTCACCGAAGACCTCGGAGGGCAGGACATTGAGCCGATCACAACCCTGCGCCCGGGAGCGGTCGAGACGTCATCCGGACGGGGATACTCGCCCCGGTTCACGCCCGCACCGTTCCAAGATGCGACGGTGACCGTCGTCCTCGCTCCCGACACGGCCGACCAGGTGACCGCCCTCGTCGCCTCGGCCCAGACATCGGTTCTGATCGAGCAGGCCTACATCTCCAACGAGTCGGGGACCCGGCTTCAGCGATACCTGGATGCGGCCGTGGATGCGGCCCGGCGCGGGGTGAAGGTCCGAGTGCTCCTGGACTCCGCCTGGTTCAACACTGAGGACGAGGCGGACAACGACGAGCAGGTCGCCCTGATCAACCGGATCGCGACCTCCGAGGGGCTCGCGCTCGAGGCACGGCTTGTGGACCTCCAGGCGCGAGGCCTCACGAAAGTCCATACCAAGGGTGTGGTCGTTGATGGGCGGCAGGTGCTGATCTCGTCGATCAACTGGAACGAGGGCTCGCCCTCGTTCAACCGTGAAGCAGGCGTGATTGTGGACGACCCCGGGACAGGAGGCTATTATACAGCCGCGTTCGATGCAGACTGGGGCTCGGGTTCGGACCTCTTCACCTCCACCGCACGGCGGGGGGTGGAT
Source organism: uncultured Methanospirillum sp. (assembly GCA_964386835.1). Classification (GTDB taxonomy): domain Archaea; phylum Halobacteriota; class Methanomicrobia; order Methanomicrobiales; family Methanospirillaceae; genus UBA288. The sequence goes on along the minus strand of CAYLUL010000129.1, from coordinate 2,592 downwards.
TGGGACCGGATCGGGATCGCGCTGGTTGTCCTCGTCGGGGTGGCCGCGGTCGTCTTCGTGCGGAAAAGAAGAGGATAGAGACGCGACGCTTCAGAGGACGTCACGGAGGGAGGGTTCGAACTTCTTTGCCGCACAGCGGCAGAGATCACAGAGGGTGACGCCCCCTGCATCCTCCCCCATGACCGAGAGCGCCCAGCGATCGATCAGGGCGGAGAGTTCGGGTGAGAAACCGCTGCCATCACAACAACCGCGCTTGTGGCTGATGTACTGGGAGATCGCAGCCCGACTGATGCCGAGGCGCCGTGCGACCTCCGTCTGCGGTACACCCTGATGATGAACCAGGCGACAGACCATCTCGGCGCGGGCGGTGGGAACGAGTTTGCGCACCATGGCGTCGCACACCATGATGTCACAGACCCGATCGTTCATGCTGGTACCGCGACAGCCACCTGGCGGGGCAGGTAGATGATCTGGCGGGCATCTTTAAAGTTGAACTTTTCGAGGATCAGGTGGTTTTCTTTCAGCTTCTTCAGCGCGTATCGTACGGTGCGCGGTGCGAGATTCGACCGCTGCACAAGCTCCTTGTGGGTCATAGCACCGCTGGTGTCCAGCAGGCGCAGGACGGTCCTGGAGGATGGTGGAAGACCAGACCCTGTCATACTCATGATGTTAACGCTGTTAACGTTTAAACCTGTCGGCTATATTTAGGATGACTACGAACTATTTCGTCGTATGCTGGTTCCACAGGAGCGGCGCGCCCTCGCGATCCTCCTCTTCGTGTTCGGCCTGGTCGTGGGCGGGGCAGCCCTGCTCGAGGTGCTGGGCCCCGGACCGTTTGCAGTCCCCTTCTCGACTGACCTCGCCGACGGGACGCTCGCGGTCGTCCAGGGCCCGGTCGAGGAGGTGATCGCGACGGATGGGGGCCACCTGATCTGTCGTGTCGGCGAAGTCCGTCTCTTCATCCCAGCAAGCGCGGTCCCCGACCACACCCCAACGAAGGGTGAACTCGTGGAGTGCTACGGCCTCGTCTCGACCTACAACGGGGCCCGTGAACTCGTTCTTCGCGAGGCGCGCGACCTCCGACGCGTCGATCAGGAGTAGTCGGCGCAGTCCGGGGAAAGGGAATCGAAGGGAGTCGGTGCACCGAGAACACCCCGTTCGCGCGCCGAGGCCCGCCAGGCGGCTTCGAGCGCCGCGGAGAGGTCGTCAGGGTCCGACCGGAGCGCGGACTCGATCCGGGCCTCAAGCGACCCCAGCGCCCGGTCGCGGCAGCGATCGAACGCCGCAACCGTGCCGAGCTCGACGAAGGCGAGCAGGCTCGCCTCAAGTGACCGGACGTAGGTGGCGAGGACCAGGCAGGGGCGCATCACCCCGTCGGTCCCGGGCACCCCGACCAGGTACCGCGAAGGAATCTCGCGAGCTCCCTGTCGGCGACGTTCCTCAGTGGTCCTGACCCGGTTCCGATCGGACTCGGCAAGCCGGAGGGTGAAGTCTGCGGGCGCCCCCTCGCCGAAGAGCCGCCGGGCATTCGCGTTCTCGGACAGGATCCTGCCGTCGCGGGCGACGAGGAGGAGGGAGAGGGGCGCGGACGCGACGATCGCCCCGAACCGCGCGCCCCGTTCTGCCTCGATGGCGGACTCCCTGTCCCGGACCACCATTGAGTACCCACCCTCTCCAAGCGCTCCGAGGAACGCTTTCTCCCGCTCCCCATACGGCCCGGACCGGTCCGCAACGACGAGGAGGCCGGCGAGCCGATCGTCCTCATGAACCGGCGCGGTGAGCAGACGACGCACGGGCCGATGGCCGTCCGGAAACCGATCGGAGTCGATGTCTTCCAGGCAGGTGGGGGCGGAGAGGTCGGGGACCAGCCTCCAGGGCTCGAACCGCCCCGGCCCGTCCCGGAGCGCTGCCGAGAGAGAGAGAGGCACCGGCTCGTCCCCATCAAACCGGTAGAACGCGCCGAGGCGCGATCCGGTCAGGCGGATGGCGACGGCGAGGAGGCGGTTGGCTCCCTGGCCCGGCTCCGCACGGTGCACCTCGAGGAGCGCATTGGTCAGCGCCCGTCGCCCCTCTGAGTCAGCGAGTCGAGCATTGAGGTCCGAGGCGTCGGTGGCAAGAAGTGCCGCGCCGGCGACGGTGCCATCGGCCCGGGTGACCGGTGAAGCCCCGAGCAGGAGGCGTCGGCCATCGACCTCGACCTCCCCCGTCCCGGGGGCGCCAAAGACAGCAAGCCGCGCAAGCGGCTCAAAGGCCTGAGCGACTCGCTCAGGAAAGGCTGTCCAGATCGTCCGCCGCTCCACCGCCTCCCCCGCTCCCGCGAGCGCGTCCAGCACCTCGCCGCCGGCAATACTGCACCTGAGCTCCTCGTCGACAAGGAGGGCGGCACCTGGCAGGTGGGTGACGAGGTCCCGGTACCGGGCCTCGCTCGCCGCAAGCGCATCCGCCTCCTCCCGTTCGGCCGTCCGATCGGTGATCGAGACCACCGCCAGCACCGGGGTCGTCATCGCACCCGAGAGTTCGCACCAGCGGCGTGACCCGTCCGCACCGCGAAGCCAGGCCCCCCGCCCCAGGACCTCCTGCCCCCCGAGATCG
>CAYLUL010000128.1:0-5599 GCA_964386835.1 uncultured Methanospirillum sp. | reverse complement strand
CGGACCGCGGATGAGCGCTGTACGAACTCCGCCGGGCTTGGTGGGTCGAGGTCGAGCACGAGGTCCTGGACCCCGAAGACGGTGCATCGCTGGACGAGCGCGATGAGGCCGTCCGCGTCCGGGGCGCGGACGACGAGCGGCGCCCCGTGCTTCTTTGCCAGGGCAAGAACGGCATCAGCGTTCTCAGCCGTCGCCCCGGCGAGGAGCGGCCGGAAGGTGCCGCAGTGGAAGAGGCCGGCTTCGAGCGCTGCTGGATCCTCGGCGATCAGGACCTCGGGCAGGTGGCCGTTCGCCTCGACCACGGCGACCGCCCGGCCGAAAGTGACCGGGTCGCCCGAGTCGTTCGCAATCGCGACGCCATCCAGGACCAGGTCCTGGCCGACGCGGGTCAGTTTGTAGTCGCGGACCTCGTGAACGACGCCGGCGATCGTCGTTTCGTCCCACGTGTCGGAGATTCGGAAGAGGATCCCCGGCTGGTGATAGAAGGTCTTTTCGTGCCGGTAGAAGACGAACTCGTCGCCGACCCGGAACGACCGCTCGCCGACGCCGACCTTGACAAGCCGGATGGGAGGGCGCGTCGACGCGCCGAGCACGGCCTTCGCGTTCTCGTCCAGGTACGGGCAGAGGTCGAGATCGGCCTTCCCTGAGGCGAGCTTCATCGCGAACGTGAGACAGGTCGGGACGCCGCACTCCTTGCAGTTCTTCTTCGGAAGGAGCTTGTAGATGTCGAGCGCTTTGAGGGCCATCAGCTCACCCCCCAGGTGGCGGCGATCGCCGCACGGAGGGGTGCCACCGAGTCGGGGTGCCGGACGCAGACGATCGCCGCGCCGGCAACGGCCGACGCGAGCCCGGTCGTCACCTCCCAGGCGATCGCTGCGCGGTGGGCATCGCCGGGCGGGGCATCCCGGACCTCCTTGATCGCGAGCGAGTCGGTGGCCGACGCGATCATCGGCATCGCGAGGTCCGCATCTCCCTTGAGGGCGGCGTACCGGATCCGCTCCATCGCGGAGTAGGTGTACTCAAACCCGTAGCCGAGCGCGCCGGTATAGGGGTCGATCACGATCTGCTCATGGGGCACACCGATCTCGCGCAGCAGGATGTTGAGCTGCTTGGCCAGGTTCACGTCGATCGGCGACTGGGCGATGACCGCATGGTGGTACGCGAGGGCGGCGGCGGCGACCGAACGGTACCGGGAGGCCTCTGCCGTGCCGAGGAGAAGGCGTTCTCCTTCCCCGGCCTCGCCGATCCGCCGGAAGACCTCGGACTCGATTGCGGGTTCGTTCGGCCCCTCCACGCAGAGCGGGAGGCCCGTTGCAGAGAGGGCGGTCCTCACGGCCGTTCCGACCGCTTCAAAGTCATCGAACCCCCGGCGGCGGGTGGAGGTGAGGTAGAGCCGGACCAGGTCTGCCCCGAGTTCGGTCTCGGCTCGCTTTGTCCAGCTGGCCAGGTCGGTGACCGTCTCGCCGAGCCGTTCGACGACGAGCGGGGGCCAGAGGGTCGGGTCGTCGCAGAGTTCGTACGCGACGAGCGGCCTCGTCAGCCCGGCGCCCGACTCAATGAACGGAAGGCCGGCGTTCCCACCGATCTCGTACGAGATGGACCGGGTGCCCCCTTCGGCAGATGTCGCACCGAGCCGCACCCGTCCGATCGCTCCGTTCCAGTCTGTTGGTGCGCTGTACTCCATGGCTTCGACCCCTAGAAGAGCTCCTTCATCGCGAGGGCCGGGTGACCGGCCTGGTCCAGATACCCCATCAGTTCCTCGATCGTGGTCGCCTCGTTCTCGGTGGCGATCCGATCGAAGAGGTCCGCCTTCCCCTTCTCGGCGAGTTTTTCCTGGAGACGGGGGCCGAGCTCCTCCTTCAGGTTGGAGGGGATCCAGACGAGCCGGTCGATCCCGCCCTCCGCCTGGAGGAACCGGTCCGAGAGAATGTAGCCCTTGGAGATCCCGGCGAATCCGGGCGTCTGGGCCCCGCCGCCGATCGTGCCGGCCAGGGTGGAGAAGGTCATGCCCGAAGGTGTCTCTCCCTTATACTCGCGGTTCACAACCATGATCCCGTTCACCTCCGGCAGGACGAGGGCGATCGCCTCGAAGCAGCCGCAGCAGGTCATCGGGTACTCGACGACCGAATAGAGCCGACACCGGTCGACCGCGCCGTGCGAGGTCTTCTTCAGGAACCGGTTGACGCCCTCGAACTCCCCGCCGTCACGGTCGATCTCAGCGCCCTTTTTGACCGGCTGGTTCGCGCCGGCCGGCGAGATCTCGTAGGCGATCCGACCGTCGAGCCAGGAGATGGCACCGCAGAGCGCGGGCCGCTCGGGGGTGATGATACAGACGTGGTCGGGAGCAAAGGTCTGGCAGAGGGTGCATGAGTAGAACGTGTCGACATCATCGTCGCGCATCCCCCGGATCCGGTCGTCCCGCTCCCCGTAGACCGCATCGGCCTCTGCTTTGAGCCGCTCCACCTCGGCGAGGTCGGTGACCAGCGTCACCTGGACGGCATCGAGGAGATCCGGGAAGTCCATCCGGAACTTCGCCGCGAGGAGCTTGCCCAGGTGTTCGATCCGCAGGCCGTTCTTAACCGACTCCTTCGAGAGCCGAACCCAGATCAGGTCGCGCTGGGCCGTGTGCCAGGACCCCTCGCCATAGTTGACGAAGTTGTGTATCCGCCGCTCGAGTACGGGCTCGTAGTCCTTCCTGAAGTTTTTGCCGGCAACGTCGATCAGGATCGCGAGCGGGACCGCCGATCCCTCCTTCAGCTCCTCGATCTCGGGCCCGATCACGGTCACTCTCCCGTCCTCGACCTCGGAGGGGTCCTTCATCCTGAGCAGCTCGAAGGCCGGTGACCGGTTCCCGCCGAACTCGACATACATCTCCTCCTTCCGGATCGACTTGCCCTCGAAGGCGGGCGAGCAACCCATCGGGATGGGGATCGCCGTGACCGTGACCTTGATCCCGAGCTGATCCATGCCGTCCCGGACCGCGTCCTTCCCCTCGGTCGGGGTCCACTCCCCCCCGGCATAACCACCGGTGTGGAGGATCGGGATCCCGAGGAGGCGGAGAGCGTCGATCGAGGCGACCTCTTCAGCGGAGAGATCGGGAAAGGCGATCACCATCGCGCGGGCCCGCCGTTCGGCCGCGTAGGCGAGGAGACGCTCCGCATCCCCCGGTGCGATCCCGCCGAACATCATCGCGACCCGGGCGAGGATGTCTGCGAAATGGACGCCGTGCGACGCGGTCGACCCGAGGGGGACGAGCCGATACTCGAGCCCTACCTTAACGTTCGCATCCCGGAGCGACGAGACGACCGGTCCCGCGAGGAACGTGAGCATGTACTTCTCCTGGAGCTCCCGGCAGAGCGCGGCGGCGACGTCAGGCCGGTCGGGCCGGCCCACGATCAGGCAGAGCCCGAGGATTGACCCGTCGACGAGCGAGTATCCGAGCTTGCGGATCTCGGCGTCCGGGATGAAGCCCGTATACGGACCTCCCTCGGCACCGGAGGCTGCTGCCCGAAAGGCCCGGACGCATTCCCAGGCGACAAGCGGGTTCTCGCTGGAACCGGCGTACGCCGTTCGCGCCGAGTCGGCGTCCGAGACGGGGGTACCGGTCACTGCGAACGAGATGGGAAGATGGTAGGCGGTCTCATCATACAGAAGAGGACCGGAGAGGGCGGCCATCGCGGCGGCGAGCTGGACGCGGCCCGCCGTGACGGCTTCGGTGATGTCAGTCATCATGGGCACCAGAAGAAAACCTGTTTTCGTCTGTTCTTGATTCAATCAGCATATCATTTTGCATGAGATGGGCCTGTCCGGGGACCGGCGAACGTCGCGGGTGATGGGATGCTGGCGACCGACCGGCCGCAATAGACAAGAAATGGTCGAATGACCCTAAATTGATTGTCATCCGCGCAGTTCGAGGCACGAGGCGCGGGCGGCATGGGTCCAGATGCTGGGAAGGTGTCTCGCACCACCTGGGCGTCGACGGCGCAAAGATGCGCTCCGACAGAAAACGAGGTTTTATTGCACCGACGGGAGACTCCTTTCGGACCGATGGATCGCTCGAAGCACCGGATACGTGATCGAGTCCGCGCCGAACGGACATGCCTGCACCCCCCGGATCTCGCCGAACGGAGCCGGCGGATCGCCTCGTACACTGAGTCGCTCCTGGAGGGCCAGGAGACGGTGATGGTCTACGCCTCCAAGCCGGGCGAGGTTGATACTTCGGGCCTGATCCTGACCTGTCTCGAGCGTGGGATCCGGCTGGTCGTCCCGATCATCGAACAGGAGACCAGGAGCCTCCGCCTGTCGCGCCTGGAGGACCCCTCCGTGCTCGTGCCGTCAACCTTCGGCGTTCCTGAGCCGATCGGGCACGAGCTGCCCGTCGATCCCGACGAGATCGGGGTTGTTATCGTCCCGATGCTCGGGTTCGATCGCTCTGGCAATCGCCTGGGGTACGGGGCTGGCTACTACGATCGGTTCCTCGAGGCCCATCCCATCGAGGTGAAGGTCGGGATCGCGCTCGCCTGCCAGGAGGTCGAGGAGATCCCTGCCGACCGGTTCGACGTCCCGATGAACTGGATCGTCACCGAAGACGGCCCAATCCGCTGCCCCGGGTCCAACTGACGGTCCCGATTGCGTGAACGGATTTCTTTTCGTCGCAAGCGATTGGACCGATATATTTTTCTGTATTCCGTGGATAGACACGGCCAGGGAGGACAGTCCTGGGAAAAGAGTATAGGTAAAATTTATATACTATAGAACACTAACTTTAGGTAAATCTTACCAGATTCGGGAGAATCATCATGACAGAGAACAATTACCTGAATGTCACGGTCAAAGAGGCCGCACGCGAAGACGCGGGTCGGGGTATCGCCCGCGTGAGCATGGACTCGATGCGCTCGCTCGGGCTTGTCTCGGGTGATGTGATCGAGATCCAGGGCAAGAAGAAGGCGAACGCGATCGTCTGGCCCGGATTCCCGGAAGACACCGGGAGGTCGATCCTCCGAATCGATGGGAGCACCCGAGGGAACGCCGGCACGGGCGTCGACGAGCAGGTCCGGATCCGGAAGGTACAGGCAGCCGTTGCGAAGAAGGTGACGATCCAGCCGACGCAGGCGATCCGCCTGGTCGGGGGCGACCAGTATCTCAAGCGCCTGCTCCACGGCCGATCCGTGATGGAGGGGCAGGCGCTCCGCGTCGACGTGATCGGCAATCCACTCACCTTCGTTATCGCGAAGGTCAATCCGAAGGGGATCGCGATCGTCACGGACGAGACCGTCGTGGAGTTGAAGGAGACTCCCTACGAGCAGAAGGGCGACGAGGAGAAGGGCGAGCGGACCGATGTCCATTACGAGGATATCGGGGGGCTCGGGCGCGAGCTCGAACAGGTCCGCGAGATGATCGAGCTCCCGCTCCGCCACCCCGAGATCTTCGAGCGGCTCGGGATCACCCCGCCGAAGGGCGTGCTCCTCTACGGCCCGCCCGGCACCGGGAAGACGCTGATTGCAAAGGCGGTCGCGAACGAGGTCGACGCCCACTTCCTCACGATCTCCGGCCCGGAGATCATGTCGAAGTACTACGGCGAGTCGGAAGGGAACCTGCG
>CAYLUL010000127.1:0-5613 GCA_964386835.1 uncultured Methanospirillum sp. | reverse complement strand
GCGAGGAGGAGGGCGAAGGTCCAGGCCCGGGCGAGGGCGCCGGCCACCTCGTCGAGGGCGCCGGCCCGGGCCCATCCGGCGATCCGGGGGGCGAGCGAGGCCCGTACCGGCATCGTCGAGAGGACCGCGAGGGAGGCGAGCTGGAACGGGGTCCGGTAGAGGGCGACCTCCCGGTCCGAGAGGAGGTAGCCGATCAGGAGCGTGTCGGCGTTCGCCGAGACGACCGCGACGAGCGAGAGGAGGAACGACCAGAGGGCGAACGGGGCGAGGGAGCGAAGGTGCCGCATCCCGAAGCGCGTGAACTGGAGCGTGAGGAAACGACGGTTCACGACCGCGGCGGCGACCGTGCCGGCGACCAGGCCCCCGGCGAGCCCGGCGGCGCCGAAGCCGAACGCGACCGCGGCCACCTGGACAGCGACTCGAACCCCGACGCCGAGGAGGTCTGCGGACTGGGTCACCCCGGCCTGTCCGCTCGCATAGACCCCGGTGGCGATGATCCCGGCTGCGGTGGAGGCGAGAAGGGCGACCGCGAGCCAGGCGAGAAGACCCGCGGCCTCCAGGTCGACCAGGAGGGGGCGAACGGCGATGAGGGCCCCGACCACGGCGAGCGCGAGCGAGACCCGGACCACGGCATAGGCGGAGAGGTGGGCGGCCGGCTCGTCCCGCTCGGCGATCCGCTGGGCTGCGGCCCCGCCGAGACCGGGGTCAGAGGCGAGCAGGAGGAAACCGAGGTAGGCGGAGAGGACATAGTAGGCGCCAAGAGCGGACGCCCCGGCGGCATGCGCGATATACACGGTCGACGCGAACCCGAGGAGGGTCGAGCCAACGGTCGTGAGAAGGCCGATCAGGGACTGGCGGCGGACCGGGGAGACCGCCATCAACCGGGCAAGACGCGACCGCACGGATCTAGTATGCGCGCGCCCTGAGCGATAAGAATGCCGCTGGCCGATGCCTTGATGAGAGGATAAGCTGCACGAACTGTCATGAAAGACGCAGTGATCCGGGTCCAGGGACGGGGCGAGATGGGGGCCGAGCCAGACCTGGTCGTGCTCTCGTTCACGGCACATGGCCGGTCGATGGACTACGCCGACGCAGTCGGGAGGGCGACACGGTCGGTTGAGAGCCTCCGTGAGACGGTTGTGGAGCACGGGGTCGCCCGAACGGCCCTGAAGACCGTCCAGTTCGGGGTCGAGACCGACTACGAATGGGACAACGACCACCGGGAACGGCGCTTCCGGGGATACGTGGCGACCCACGCGCTCCGGCTCGTGCTCGACCGGACCCACGACGCAGGGGCGGTCCTCCACGCGATCGCAAAGGGGGCACCGGGAGCGGAGGTCCGGGTCTCGTTCGAGGTGGGGGACCGACAGGGCTTTCGGCAGCGGCTCCTCGCTGCCGCCGTCGAGGCGGCACTCGAGAACGCGGCCACGATCGCCCGGGCGGCCGGGATGCAGCTCGGGCCGGTGCTCGGGATCGAGTACGGCTGGACCGAGGTGCGGTATCGCTCTTCGCTCAACGTCGACACGATGGAGCTCTCGCGACTCGCCGCTCCGGTACTCTCGTTCGAGCCCGAGGAGGTCCGGGGCGAGGAGACCGTCACCCTGACCTGCGCGATCGGTGGCCCGGCCGAGCCGTCACGATAAGACAATTATTCAGCGAGGCCAACGATACCCTTCGTACGAGTGGTGGCGCTGATGGATGGGGTGACCGTGTACAGGCTCGAGTTCTGTCCGAACTGCGAGACGCTCAAGGCGTATCTGAAAGAGCGGGGTGTCAAGTTCTCCGAGGAGGATTTGTCGTCGGCCGCTGCGCTGACCGAGCTTCGCATCAACGGTGTCTTCGTCTCCGAGGCGCCCGTGCTGAGGAAGGGGAACACCTTCCTGACGTCCGCCGAGCTCTTCTGCGGCGGCGAGGTGAACCGGGACGCGGTCGACGCGCTCCTCACGGGTGCGTGAGCCCGTGGCCCCGGCGAAGACGGGCGGCCAGGCGACCCTCGACGGGGTCTGGCTTCCCGCAATGCCCCCCGTCCGGCGCTCGGACGGGCACATCCTGGACTGGGACCGGGAACGGATCGTCCGACAGATCCTGGTCGAGACGAGCCTGGTCAGGACCTTCTACGACGGTGAGGGCGCGGATGAAGCGACCGCACGTGAGATCGCCCGCGAGGTCGAGGACCGGGTCAGGCAGCTCTCGCTCAAGACCCTCTCGGGTCCGCTGATCCGCGAGGTGATGAACATCGTGCTCCTCGAGCACGGGCTGGTCCACTACCGGAACGTGCTGACCCGCGTCGGCACCCCGGTCTACGACGCGCACCTGATCGATGTCGGGCGCGGGTTCGAGGCGCATGACAACGCGAACCTGCAGGAGAACGCGGAGACCTCGCACAAGAAGAAGGCGGACAAGATCTCGAAGGAGCAGTACCTCCTCCAGCTCCCGCCCGAGATCGCGGACCACCACCTTTCGGGGGACCTGCACATCCACGACCTGGAGTACTTCGGGACCCGTCCGTTCTGTCAGGACTGGGACCTTCGCTACTTCTTTTATTATGGCCTGATGCCGGACGGCAACGGGACGAAGGCTTCGGTGGCGGGGCCGGCAAAGCGGGCCGAGGTGGCAGTGCTCCACGCCGTCAAGGCGCTCGGATCGGCCCAGACCAACTTTGCCGGCGGGCAGGGGTACTACAACTTCCTGACCTTCCTCTCACCGTATATCGAGGGGATGCCGTACGAAGAGATCCGGCAGCTGATGCAGATGTTCGTCTACGAGATGACCCAGATGATGGTCGCCCGTGGTGGCCAGCTGGTCTTCAGCTCGGTCCAGCTCTCGCCGGGGGTGCCGGCGCTCTGGAAGGACAAGCCGTGCGTCTACAAGGGAAAGGTCTGGAACGGGGAGCAGGCCCCGCTCCGCACCTACGGGGAGTTCGAGCGGGAAGTCCGGCTCCTCTTCCTCGCCCTGATGGAGGTGATGCTCGAGGGCGATGCCTGGGGCAAGCCCTTCAACTTCCCGAAGCCCGAGGTCTCGATCGAGCCGGACTTCATGATCGAGGACGAGGACTACAACAGCGCCCACCCGGACCTGCCGACCTACCGCGGCCTCTACCTCAAGTCGTTCGAACTCGCCTCGAAGTTCGGGACCCCGTACTACGACAACCAGCTCCCGGCGTACCGCGGGGCGGGCAAGGGGATCTCGTGCTACCAGTGCTGCGCCTACCAGTTCTCAGCGGTGGCGGACGAGGACTCGCAGTTCGATGACAAGCTCTACTTCCTGGAGGGGCGGCACTTTTCGATGGGCTCCTGGCAGGTGGTCTCGGTGAACTGCCCCCGCGCCGCCTACATCGCCGAGGGCTCGGACGAACGGCTCTTCGCCGAGCTGAAGGCCCTGATGGACAAGGCGGTCGAGACCTTCCGGATCAAGCGCCGGTGGATGAACATCATCCGGACGAACGGGCGGATGCCGTTCGCGATGCAGCGGCCAAAAGACCCGAACACGGGCGAGCGCGGCTCGGTCGCGGTCGACCTGGACCCGCTCGTCTACACGATCGGGGTGGTCGGGGTGAACGAGATGGTCCAGCACCACTGCGGGTCCCAGCTCCACGAGAGCCGCGAGGCGTTCGTGCTGGCGGTGCGGGCGATGACCGAGCTGGAACTGTACGCCCGCGAGCTCTCGGCGAAGCACGGGATGACGATCGCCCTCGCCCGGACACCGGCAGAGACGACCGGGCAGCGGTTCGCGGTGGCGGACCTGCTCGACCGGCGGTTCCGGGACTACGCAACCCGCGTGATCAAGGGCGACCTCGAGGACGCGCTCGGACGGCTCGGCACCTCGAACGACCTGCCGATCTACTACACGAACGGGACCCATGTCGCCCCCGGGGCGCCGGTGCCGCTCGCGAAGCGGATGGAGATCGAGCACGTCTTCTTCCCGATCGTGGACGGGGGCAACATCTTCCACATCTGGCTCGGCGAGCGCCGTCCCGACCCGAGGGGGCTGATGGAGATGGCGTTCAACCTCTGCCGCAAGACCCAGATCGGCTACTTCGCCTTCACTCGCGATCTGACGGTCGCCCTCCGCCAGTTCCGCGAGCACCAGCCGACCCACCGTCTCGAGGGGATCAACCCGGTCGACGCCCGGGTGCAGGCGTAACCGCGCCGGCGAGGAACGGGAGCCGGCAGCGCTGATTTCCCGATCACCACCTATTTTACCACGGCGCGCTGAGATGCTATCCGGAGACACGAGAGATATGGAGTCCTCACCGGAAGGCGAACAGGTGATCGTGCAGGGAAACGCGAAGTCAGACTTCTTCGGAAAGGGAACGCTCTCCCTCACCACCCGCCGGCTGATCTTCGAGGTTGCCGTGGGAGGGCTCCTCTCGCGGTCCTCGGAGACGAAGATCGACCAGCCGATCGGGTCGATCGTGTCGTACGGGAGCGCGGGGCGGAAGGCCCTGGAGGTCCATTTCGAGGGGAACATGGAGCCGACGGTGCTGCACGTCGACAACCCCGAGATGTGGGAGGTCGCGATCAGGACCGTGTTCCTGATGGGCGGCGCAGTATAGGGCCCGGGTACCGACTGGAACACCGGGGGACCGCCGACCCCCGCCAACGGGGAGCGGGGCGGGGGCCTCTCGTCAGGAGCCCCGGCGTACCAGCCGGACAACGAGGTAGATCCCGCCGGCGATGATGGCGAGGAAGAACGCCCCGTTCACGAACGGCACGTACGGGTCGGCCACCCAGTACCGGACCGCCTCCTGGACGGCGAAGTAGAGCTGCATCGTTGCGACGAGGACGAGGAGGAGGACGATCCCGACCAGCCCGGTGACGACGAAGGCGGAGAGTGACTCACGGGTCTCCCGGCGCCGGTCCTCCGGGGATACTGGCAGGGAGCCGCCGGGGATGGGGTCAGCCATGGTACCGCCTCCACCCGAGGAAGATGAGAGCGAGCGCGGTGAGGGATGCCGGCACGCCGAAGCCCGGCGTACGAGTCGGGACCGGGACCGGCATCATCGGACTGGTCTCTCGGGCCGTGATGAACTCGCCCGTGTCGATCCGCCGGACCGTGAACTCCCTGTCGCCGGTCATGGTCGCGTTCGGGGCGAGGTTCACCGATCGCGAACCCCGTTCGACGATCACGTCACCGCTCCAGAGCACGGCCTCGACCTCGTAGTTGTGCTGGTCCGGGACCGAGAGGGTGACGTTCCGGGTCACGCTCGCCCCCGGGCGGACCGCGCTCACCGTCGTCCACTGCCGGTCGGCGAGGAGGCGGGCGCTGGCCTCCCGCGCCTTGATCTCGACGGTGAGGTCGGGGTTCGGACCGGTGCCCTGGTTGGTCAGCTGGACCTCCGCCTCGATCTGTGCCCGACCGTTCGTGACGCCGCGGACCAGGAAGTCCATGTCGGTGATCGTGATCGGAGTCCGGGCGGTGTCCGGCGGCAGGCGTTCGAGCGAGCGGACCGTCACCTCGCCGCCGGCCCCCTGGAAACCCGAATTGGCCAGGCTCGCCCGGACCCGGTACGACCCCCGGCGCGGAAGGGTCAGCTCGTAGGGGACCACGACCGTCGTTCCCGGGCGGACCGGGCTGAACTCCTGCCGTCCTTCGTGGACGCGGAGGCCGGTC
>CAYLUL010000126.1:0-5620 GCA_964386835.1 uncultured Methanospirillum sp. | reverse complement strand
CGAAGGCGAGGTTCCGCTCGGTCGCGTTCGAGACCCGGATCCGCCGCTGCCACTTCCGGAGCCGGTAGAGCTGGGCCCGGTTCTTGGACGAGATCGCACGACCGTAACTGTCGCGGTTGCGCCAGTCGATCATCGTCGAAAGGCCCTTGTCGTGGATCGTGAAGGTCATCGGGGCGCCGACACGGGACCGCTTCATCCGCTGATCATGGTCGAAGGCACGCCACTCGGGGCCCCTGTCGATGAAGTCGTCGTCGATGACAAGACCGCAGTTCTGGCAGACGAGTTCGGCTCGCTCGTAATCGTGGACAAGCTGCCGGCTCTTGCACTCGGGACAGACTGTCTCGGTGTGCTCCTCGGTCTTCCGCTCCCGCTCAACAACGCGACTCCGGTTACGGAATGCCTCGCGCTGGCTCTGTAAAATTCGAAGTTTTTCAATCTCCTGCATAACTTTTTGACACCTATGACCTGGTGAATATCTTCTCGCCGACCGGGTGATCGCACCGGCCCTGGCACAGGACCGCGGCATATGGACTTTTTACATTCCCAAAGAGGTCCACGATTCGGCCGACGGGGCGATGGCGGCGGTCGACGACCGTCGCGTACAGGGGAGGGAGCTGTGCCGCATCAACCGCAACAATCAGCATCCTTGTCCCGCACACATGCTGGATGCGTCCCACTGTCTTCATCGCACTCTCAAACCGGGAATCTGGAAGATTCTTTGCCGCAATTTTTATATTTGTTTCTTATCTATATTTAAATATTGGGGTAATATTGATAACTTCAGCGCGAATCAAGCCACATTTTGATATTTAAATCGATGACGCTCCGGCCTTCGCGCACGTCCAGGCCGGCGCCCCGGACGACGAGCTCCCGCGCGTCGGCGGACATGAGATCGTGGGGCGCATGGGCGTCGGAGTTGACCACGAGCTGGCACCCCGCTGCCAGGGCGACACGGGCGACGTGGCCGTTGGTCCGGTTGTGGCCCCCCCGTCCGGTCAGCTCAAGCGCGATCCCGTGGTCTGCCGCCGCTCTCGCGTCCTCGAGGGTGACCAGGCCCGGGTGGGCGAGGATGTCCACCGAGTCCGAGGCGCAGGCTGCACGGTTTGTGCCGGGAGCGACCGGCTCCACAGGGGTCTCGCCATGCACCACGACGAGCTCCGCGCCTTCGGCCTTCGCCCGGCGGGCGAGCGTGTCGATCTCGGCCGGCGGCACATGGGTCAGCTCGACGCCGGCATAGAGCCGGACGCCGTAGAGCGCCGCAGACCGCCGGGCGGCATCGGCCGATTCCAGCACGAGGGGAAGGGTCGCGGTGTCGACGTGGTCGGCGATCCCGACCGTGTCGTACCCGAGCACGGCCATCCGGCGGACCAGTTCGAGGGGCAGGAGTTCTCCGTCCGACCGAAGCGTGTGGGTGTGAAGGTCGTACATGCCGCCCCTACTTCCTCGCTTCGAGTGCAGCGGCGACGCGGCGGAGGAGGGCCTCCTTGGACCCGGGCCAGGCGACAATCGCCCGGCCGTCACGGCGGAACCAGTGGGTGGGGTGAGACCCCGATTCGACCCGGAACGGTAACCCGCTCCTCTTGAGGGCGCGTTCGAGGTCCTGCATGGTCACACCCTTCTGGGCGAGCGCGAGCGGGACCCGGCGACCCTGCTGTCGCCCAAGGGCCGCGTTGAAGTAGCAGGGGTAGAGGATCCGGTCCTTCTCCATCGGATCAGGGTTGGCAGGTGAACCTATAAACAGTGCGGCATGATAGTACTCCTGATGCACCAGATAGACGTCCGCATCGAGAAGGATCTCTATGCGGCGAACGAGACGGTCGCGGCGGAGAACGCCTCCCGGCTCGCCGCCCACGGTGTGCTCGGGATCGACCTGCTCGGCGCAATCGGCTCGGGGAAGACTGCGCTGGTCGAGCGCCTCGCGCCCATGCTTGCCGCTCGCGGAAAGCGGGTGGGGGCGATCGCTGGAGACGTCTACGGCGACGATGACTACCGGAGGATCGCCGCCCTCGGCGTGCCGGCGGTGAACGCGAACACCGGCAAGGAGTGCCACCTCGACGCCCACCTCGTCGACCACGCGCTCGACGCCCTCCCTCTCGACGACCTGGATGTCCTCTTTATCGAGAACGTCGGGAACATGGTCTGCCCGACCGACTTTCTGCTCGGGGCTGCGAAGCGGGTCGTCGTCGTCTCGTCGACCGAGGGGGACGATGTCGTCAACAAGCACCCGATGATGTTCCGCTCCTGCTCGATCGGGGTGATCAACAAGGTCGACCTCGCCCCGCTCGTGGGCGCCGATCTCGACCGGATGGAGCGGGACATGCACCGGTACAACCCCGCGATGCAGGTCTTCCGGACGAATTTGAAGACCGGCGAGGGGACGGAACCCCTGCTCGCCGCCCTCCTCGGGTGATCCGAGGGGTTAAATAACGTTGAAGAGAATATATGGAGCACTTCTGATTCTCGCAATGAATCGGGTGAACGCACATGCTCTGGCAAGGTAGATCTATCAGGAAGGTGACGGGTGGTCGGTACGCTCCCCTGCGCGGGAAGCGGCGCACCGAGATCGGGCGCTCGCCCGCAGAGACGCACATCGGCGAGGACCGGCGGCGGACGATCCGCACCTACGGCGGAAACATGAAGATCCGGGCACTCCGGGCGACCTTCGCGAACGTGGCGAACCGGGGAACCGGGGTCGCGCAGAAGGTGAAGATCGAGAATGTCGAGCAGAACACCGCCAATCCCAACTTCGTGCGGCGGAACCTGCTGACCAGGGGCGCGATCATCCGGACCGAACTCGGTCAGGCACGCATCGTCAGCCGCCCGGGCCAGGACGGCGTGATCAACGCGGTCCTGCTCGAGTGAAACGATACCCCTTTTTTAACGCGGACCTCCACTCTCATTGGAAGGGGAGGTCGGCCCATTGAGTCTCCGTATTACGATCGCGGCTCCGTATCGGCACCTGCATCGGGACCGCCTGCGGCGGAGCGAGTTTGTCCACTATCTTGCCCACGACCGGATGTGGGTGAATCCCGACCAGGCGAAGGTGCTGATCGACCTCGCCGTCTCGGAGGGGCTCCTGGCGGTCGAGGAAGGTTTTTTCGTCCCGCTCTTCTCTCTCGACGAGGTCACGGTCCCGCTCGGGTACCGCCCGGGCTCAGAGGACCTGGAACCGCCCGATCCCGAGCGGGTGCTGCGCAGCAGGATTATGGCAGCGATCGGGCAGGACGAACGCGAGGTCGCCGCCGAGGCGAACCGGATCGCCGCCGAGCAGTTTGACGGCGCACTCCGCCCTCAGGCGGCGCTGGTTTTGCTCGCCCGTCGTCACGGCGTGCCATTCGAAGACCTCGTGGCTTCGCTCAGGGATGCACTGCTGAAAGAATAAAAGGGGGTTTTACTCGGCCGCGGCAGGCGCGGCAAGGAGGTCGTCGAGGGCCTTTTCACCGTACTGGGTGACCTTGGCGTTGATCTGGACGAAGTCCTGGGTGATCTCGCTTCCGCGGACCGCCTTGCGGCACCGCTGTCCGTCCATGACGGGGTTGAAGCCCACGCCACCTGCCAGCAGGAGCCGCCGGCGACCTGCGCCGGGGAGTTCCTTGCGGGCTGGCGTTCCGTTCCGGTCCGAAGCACCGGTGATTGAGACTCGATACCCGGGCAGACCCAGCGGGCTCGCGTCAACCTCGCCGCCGACCCGCTTTCCGATGAAGGCTCCGGCCGCCCCGCCGCTCGCGGTCATCTTATATGAACGACCGGTCTTCGGGTCCGAGAGCACGACTTTAAAATCGACCATATCCAATCTCCACTCAGGCGAAGTTCCCATAAATGTGGGTCGGGGGATTGATAAAGCTGCGGATCGACCGGCTCACTTGCCCCAGAAGGGTTCGGCCCGCCGCCGCATCCCCGTATACTCCTCCAGGACCTCCCGCGCGGTGGTCGAGATGTGGGTGAGCATCTCCTTCTCGAGGATCTTGACGTGCCGCTCGGGGAGGTCGACGTAGAACTCGTCGTCCACGTCGAACTGGCGCCCGACGGTCGCTCCTTCGATCGCGATCGCGACCTCCGCGCCCGCCTCGACCTCGTGGACGTACTCCCCCGAGGACTGGATCGTCTTGAGGTGGCCGACCTTTCGGCCATCGGTCTTGACGAGCCCGACATCCGTCCGGAGGGTTCCGCCGAGGACGCGGACCCCGACGACCGCCGGGTTGCTCTGCCGGAAGACGCAGCCCGGGAGCACCCGGAGCTTGGCGGGGTGGATGATCCGTTCGAACCGCTGCTTCTCCATCCGCTGCTTCTCGGCGTCCCGCCACTCGACGTACTCGTCGATCAGCTGGTAGATCACCTTGGCCTGGAAGACCTGCGGCAGGTCGGGCCCTCCGTCCCGCACGATCGCCTGGGCGTCGGGGAGGAGCGGAGCGTTGAAGGCGAGCACGGCCCGGTAGAGCGGGGCCTTGATCGTCTGGGCGTCGACGAGGTCGTGCCGGCTCACCGGCCCGACTGCGGCCCGCATCACGCCGATCTCCTTCGCCTCGAGCTCCTTCGAGAGCGCCTCGAGCGCGCCGATCGTGTCGGCCTTGATCACGAGCCCCTCTTCCGAGAGGGTGACGTTGATCTGCGAGACCTCCTCGAGGATCTCCTTTTCGATCGCATCGCGGTCTCCCCGGACCACGCGGAGGGGGGAGCCGGCGATCACGCGCTCGAGACCGGGGGCAGCGACCTTGACGCCCGAGGCGGCGATCACCGAGCGGACTCGCTCGAACCGGTCCTCGGTCAGGATCTCTTTCATCGGCCGGGGCTTCAGGAGCGACTTCACCTTGGTCTGGATGATGCCGTCCGCGGTGGCGAGCATCACCTGGTCACCGATCGAGAGGGTGCCGTCGAAGAGGATCACGTCGAGGGTGATGCCGAGACCGCGCTCCTCCTTTACCTCGAGCACGGTCCCGAGTCCCGGGCCCTGGACCTGGACAGCGAGCTTCTCACCCATGTACCGCTGGGCGAGCCCGACCATCACCAGGAGGAGGTCCGAGATCCCCTCGCCGGTGTGGGCCGATACCGGGACGATCGCCACGGTTCGGGCGAAGTCCGTCACCCGGTCGTACCGCTCGGAGTTGAACCCGAGGTCGGAGAGCTTGCCGACGATCTCGTAATGCCGGGTCTCCATGAACTGGGTCACCCGCTCGTTCTGCTTCGCGAACGAGGCGAGGAACGGGGACTTCTCGGCCGGACGCCAGCCATGGACCCGGTCGATCTTGGTGAGGGCCACGACAAAGGGCGTCCGGCAGTTCCGGAGGATCGAGAGGGCCTCTTCCGTCTGGGGCTGGAACCCCTCGTTGATGTCGACCACCACGATCGCCATGTCCGCGAGCGCCCCGCCCCGTGCCCGGAGCGTGGTGAACGCATGGTGGCCCGGTGTATCGATGAAGAGCAGGCCCGGCACCTGGACCGCGACCTTCTGCATCCCCTCCGACATGCCCTGGATCGCCTCGATCGGCACGACGGTCGCCCCGATGTGCTGCGTGATCGCGCCTGCCTCACTCGAGACGACCGAGGATCCCCGGATTCGGTCGAGCAGCGAGGTCTTGCCGTGGTCCACGTGCCCGAGCACGCAGACGATGGGTGTCCGTAT
>CAYLUL010000125.1:0-5628 GCA_964386835.1 uncultured Methanospirillum sp. | reverse complement strand
GGTGGCAGTGCTGTCGCCGGGAGAGGGGCTGAACCTGCCCTGACCTCTGCCCAACACCGGCACACCCGGTCCTGTTCTTTATGGTGAGAATCAAGGACATTCGGTGCGGAACGCTGGCGTCCGATCGGCCTCGAGGAGAGAGAGCGCAGGAGATTCGTTCGGCGGCGAAGGTGGTGTCATCGTCCGGAATCCCCCGGAGCGTGTTCAGGGAAGAATCGCAAATACCCGCCCTGGGAAGCCTGAGCCCCCTTCCGGTTTCGGAACCGCCACCACCACGAGTGCCCCCGCTTCGGGAACACGGTCGAGGTTGGTCAGGAGCTCGACCTGGTAGTGGTCTGTCGAGAGGATGTAGGTCTCGAGCGCATAGTCGTTGAGACTGGTCGCCGTCCCCGGGTCCGTGTCGGTGGTCTCGTGACCCGAAGCCGTGATCCCGCGCACCTCGTAGAGATAGGTCAGCACCTTTCGACTCCATCCGGGGTAATGAGCGATCCCGTCCGCTCCCCGGTTCTCCATTGCTGCCGCGTCGGGCCATCGCTTCGACCAGTCCGTCCGAAGAGCGACGAAGGAGCCGTTCGGCACGGCGCCGTGACGGCGCTCCCAGGCCCGTACGTCGTCAAGGGTCACCACATAATCGGGGTTTCGTTCCACCTTCTCGTGGACATCAAGCACGACCAGGGGCAGGACCATTTCACGAGGCTCGATGTGATCGATCGATCGCAATCCTTCGACAAAATGGGACGGGGCGTCGACGTGGGTCCCCCACTGCCCAACGAGGGTGAAGGACTGGGCGAAGAATCCGCTGCCGAGGGTGCCATTTCCGGGATGGTAGTCGTAGAGCGCGGTCCGGGTTTCGGCGGGAAAACCCGACCAGTGGGGGATGTCGGGGTTGAAGGCGTGGGTGAGGTCGACGTACTCGCGGGTCTTCAGGGTCTGCCACGCTCGGTCGAGGGTCGGTTCCCGCTCCGCGACAAGGGCGGCGGCAAGCACGACCGCAACGACGACAGCCACGATCGTGATCGCGGTGGGGATGACAACGCGCAGGTTCATGGTATCATTTTTTTCAATCCCTGGTGGAGTGCTATGACAGGGCAGGGTCGAATGTTTAAGAATCATCTCCGGGGAAATTGGACCTTTCGCTCTATCTCCGAGGAAGGAAAAGCCTCGAATATACCTCCCTCATGGACCACATCTGCGTGTCCGTGGATCCGTCTGGAGCAATCGCTCGTCGAAGACCGGGGATGGCCGTGGATCGAGTTCTCGTCGGTCGGGGCGTTGGTCGAGATTTCCGAGCGGTCGTCGGTCGGGATGTGTTGATGCTCATGCCGGGAGGTATATGTGGGCGAGTGCGTGGTGACGACCGATCAGGAAATGAAGATTTTCTCGAGGTAGGAGTGTTTTCCGACGGCGTGCCGCCGTTCTTCCCTGTTGCCGGCCCATGACCGTGCTCGCCGCACCCGTCACGACCACCCACCCTCCTCGACTCATCGAGTTTTCTTCAACCGGTCCCGGGCAAACCCTGCTGCATGCTCGAGATCGTCGGCATTGGGCCGGCCCCTGTTCAGCCCTCCGAAATACTTCAGAAACATGTTCGTGTTCCACCCCGCACACGCGAATTCCCCGGAGAGCGTGTACCCTTTCGCCTCCAGTTTTTCCCGGAGGTGCGAATGATTCTTCTTGACAAAATCACTGCCCACAGCGACGGCAGGGGCCCCGTATGTCGAGAAGATGAATGCTTTCGTGCCCGGGACCTGCGGCAGTTTGTCGGCAAGCTCGAGGAGAGATTCGTGGTGTCGTGCTGAATAGATCCCCGAGCCGAAGCCGATCAGATCGTACTCCCGGAGCTCTTCAGGGTCGACCTGCTGTGGGGTTCGTACCTCGGCACCAAGAACTTTTGCGATTGCATTCGCGACCTTCTCGGTATTCCCGTGATGGTAGGAGAATACGACCACGAGTGATCGTACCGCCTTCGGATCTCCTGAATCAATTTTGTTCGCATCCATATGTTTCACCGTTTCTCTGTCGTGTCCGATGTAACTGTGATCACGACTTTTCCCCGGGCGTGACCTTCGCCATAGTATCGGAATGCTTCAGCAGTCTGGCTCAACGGGTAGCAGCAGTCGATAACGGGTTGTACGTTCCCTGCATCGATCAGGTCGCTTATAAAGTCCAGGTCCCTGTTCGGCTCGACGAGCATGCTGCCCATCTTCCTTCCCCCCATCGAGAGCAGGGGTCCGAGGAGCATCCCCTGGAAGATCTGGGCCATGGCGCCTCCAGTCACGACATACGTCCCGTGGGGATTGAGGGCACGCCGGTACTCGAAGATCGAACGATAGCCGGCTGTGGCAAGGATCAGGTCAAACGGCTCCCCTTTTGTTAGAAAATCTTCCTGGGTGTAATCGATGACATGGTCCGCGCCGAGCGATCGCACAAGATCCATGTTCCTCGTGCCGCAGACCCCGGTCACTTCAGCCCCGAAATATTTAGCAATCTGCACCGCAAAGGTGCCGATGCCACCGGAAGCACCGGCGATCAAGATCGTCTGCCCTTCCCGGATCTGTCCGTGGTCACGCAGTGACTGCAGGGCGACAAGTGCCGCTTCAGGTACGACCGCGGCTTCCTCGAAGGATACGGTGCTCGGCTTTCTGGCGAGGGCATGCTCAGGGGCACAGACGTATTCTGCACAACCGCCCCGGCCACACACAGACAGGTCCCCGTATACCTCGTCACCCGGTTCGAATTTTGATACCTTCCTGCCGACCGCTTCAACCGTGCCAGCGATGTCGCTCCCTGGTATCCTGGTTTTCGGTTGGAACAGCCCGAGTCCCGCCATGCGAGCCACGAATGGCCTGCCGCTCACGAGAGCCAGGTTGCTGAACGTGACGGATACCGCATGGACCTGTACCAGTACTTCATCGTCCCTGGGGGAAGGTTTCGGGACCTCGGCGAGCGCGAGATCCTCGGGCGGGCCGTAATGTGTGCACACAATTGCTTTCATCACGCTCTCCAATCACCAGGCATTGTCAGTCGCGGATTATCCCCCGACCATGAGCTCCTCTACCCATGCAGGATTCGCGCGGAGGGCGCACCCTCCGGCTGTTTCTGTCAGATACTCCGGCTTCTCGCGGAGGCGGCAGAGCAGGCGGGAGGCGAGTGCCTCCTTGAGCGATACCGATGTCAGGTTCACGTCCGAATACGGGGCGGCCGGGCAGGGTTCAAGGTTTCCTGTCGGGCTCACATGCACGAAGCCCCGGCCCGCGGCAAGGCACCCACCGTACGTGTCCTCGTCGCCCGGGAAACCGAGGAAGAGTGCCGGAAATTTCCGGTTATTCTCCGAAAGGACGACCTGAAGAGTCTTTTTCTGTTCGGGTACGAGGACGAGCTCCTCCGCGTCGGGCGTCATCGGCACGAACTCGACGAATACCATCACCCGGGCACCGGCATCGATCCTCTGCCGAACGAACGCTTCTCCGGTAACGTGACGGAGATTGGTTCGTGTCGTGGTCATCGAACACCCATAGAAGACCCCTCGATCTTTCAGACGGGTGCAGACTGAGAGGAGACGGTCATAGACCCCGCTTCCCCTCCGTGCATCGGTGTCCTCCCGGAATCCTTCGAAGCTGACGACCGGTACGATATTTTTACACCCTGCGATCGCATCGGCGACCCGATCGTCGATGAGGAGGCCGTTCGTGAAGACCGGGAAGAGTACCCGGGGATGGGCTCGTGCCAGACGGATGATCTCCTCGTGCCGGATCAGTGGTTCGCCGCCGGCAAGGACGATCACGGAGACACCGATCCCGGCGGCCTGCTCCACGACGGATGCGAGGATTTCCGGGCTCATTTCACTGTCCGGCCGTTCGCCCCGCCCGTGCATGTAGCAGCCGGAGCACACGAGGTTGCAGCGCGAGGTGACGCTCACGATCATCACCGGCGGGACGAGGAGTCCGTCTTGCTCGTGCCGTGTCCGCACCGCCGCCGCCTTTCGCTGATGGCGCAGGATGACCGTTCCGGGAATGGCAAGCGCCGGATCAGCGGTGATGATCCGGACAGCCTGGCTGAAAGTGTCACGTATCGTGAGATCGAAGGTCTCGCGGTACCTGCGGTCAGTCTGTTCCGTGGAACTGCCCTCTCCGATCATAGTTCAGAACTCCTGCCGATGGCTTGTTTTATCGTGCCGACACACCAGCCGGCACGTCCCCCGATGATGATACTCCAACTCATTGTCATGATAACCCGTCCGCTTTCTGGTCCTGTCCTGTCGTTCCCGTGTCAAGGCCACTGAAGGGGTCTGCCTCGACAATCCGCCTGAGCAGTTCGCCGCCCGCATCCGGTCTCTTCGTGACTGCCCCCTCTAAGGAGATCTCGGTCATTACTGTGACCCCCCGGTCCGTGAGCGCCTTCGCGAGGTTCGGCAGGGCATCCCCGGGGCTGGTCGAGTAGGTGGTGAAGACCACCGCGTTCTTGCCCTCGCAACCCCTGAGTGCCTTGACCGCGCCATTGATTGCGGGGGATGCCCTTCCGGCCCAGACTGGGGTCCCGATGATCAGGAGGTCGTAGGACGAGACGTCGATCTCGTCCGGTTCGATCGGGTCACTGGCCATCCTGCGCGACCGCAAAATGCCGGTCGTAAAGATAGAGATCGGGGTGTAGGGCTTCTTCGTCCGGACCTCGATGAGATCGCACCCACTGGCTTTCCTGACGCCTTCGGCCACGCCCCGCGTGATTCCAGTGTACGAATAGAAGATCACACAGGCCCGGATCTTCCGGTCGCGGGTGGACTGCCGGATGAGTTCGCGGTTGCACTTCTCCATGATGCTCGCGTACATCAGTTCGAAACGGTCACGGAATACCACCATCCGCTCGCGGTCGATCATGTAATAGGTGTAGAACCCTTCCCGCCGCGAGTGCACGAGCCCCTCGGTTTTGAGCGTCTTCAGGTGTTGCGATACCGCGGGCTGCGTGATGTTGAGCCGGGCGGCAAGCTCGCTGACCCCGAGAGTCCCGCTCGTGTCGGTCGAGAGGAGGTGAATAATCCGAAGGCGGGTGAGGTCACCGAGCGCTTTGAATGTCCCGGCCATTTCGGGGACGATCTCGGAGAGATCGAGGTTCGTGTCAGGTGTCTCATCGCGGTCCATGTAATACAATATAAGCATGTGCTTATACACTTATATATTTTCTGCCGGGATAGACGTCGGAACAGGACCCGGGCGCACGGTTCGACATCGCCAGCACAAGGGCAATTCAGGAGATGCGGTCATCGCGATCAATACGTTTGGAGCGGCGGTTACCTCCGCCCCGATCGGAGCGGATCAAAAAAGGGGACAGGTATTGTTGAGGATGAAGTCTGTCTCCAGGCGTCAATTTCTAGGTCACCCGGAAAGCGAAGGAATGCGTAGGATTCGATGCCGAGTGAGACCTGGCGTTTTAACGCCCGGGCACAGGGATCCCACGAGTGAAGGCCAGCCAGACCTGCACATCCGACACACGGCATCCATCTCACCGGGTGAAAAAACCCGGGTTCACCTCCCCGTTGTCCTTAAACCGGATTCCCCCCCAGTGCCGGATGTACTCCGTCTCACCCCGCGCGTTGATCACGCGGGCGCGGCCCGGGACGGAGATCACCCCCCG
>CAYLUL010000124.1:2915-5632 GCA_964386835.1 uncultured Methanospirillum sp. | reverse complement strand
TCAAATCGGGCCGTGGTGTCGCCAGCCAGGACCCTCTGCATGATCGATTCGATCTCTTTCTTCGCTATCATGATCGTCGTCACCCGGCCTCTCGTCGGGGTAGAGGCTGCTCCGTGCCGCAGGGATGTTGAACCTGGCTCGGTACCCGGCCGGTCATTCACCTGCCGGATCCGAAGCCAGATCGTAATCGCTTGAGAGCATGTGTAGTTCTATTCTTGCAGAGTATCAACTTTTTTACTCGCGACAACGAAAAAACCGTTAAAACGAAAACAGAAAATATAAATAATTTAAACAAAATGCAACGCAATCGCCTACGTCGCATTCCGGAGGGCCGGACGGACCTCGATCTCGCCGAAAAACTCTTCCTGCACAAGTTCCACTGTGCCGTCGAGCATCAGGAAGAGAAGTGGAATATAGATATCGATCACGGCCCAGCCGCTGATGAACGCAAGTGATGAGATGGTCACCCGGACACCAGCGGCGAACCCAGCCATGCACCACCCTAGGACCTGCCGTGCCGCATCACGGTATCCCTCCTCGTGGGCGATCCCGATCACCTCCCCGGGGTCGATCGTGATCGGTGACGCCCGTATGCTGCGCCGCCGGCGCTGCTCATCCCGCTCCATGTACCGGAGAACCGTGATCAGATCGAAGAGGGTCTCGGGACGCTTGCGAAGTCGCTTCCGCTCGAGCCGGCGATGAATCTCCGCCTCAAGCCGCGCGATCGGCTCGCCGGCGAACGGTTCATCGTTCGCACCCCACCCCTCCGCCTCATCATCATCGAGATCGAACGCCTCCTCGTCCGCCTCGTCCACCTCGGGCTCGAGCAGGTACTCGGACTTCATTCGGAGCAATAGCGAAGCAAAGAAAAGCGTCCGACCGGAGATCCGCAGGTCGAGGGCCTTCTGCCGCTCGAGCTCCGAGAGGAACCGGTCGGTCACCTCGACGATGTCGATCTTCCATGGATCGATCTCGCCCCGCTCGGCCATGCCGACCAGGATTGCCACCGGTTCCTCAATCACCCGTACGCACGCCCGTTACCAGGGTGGATTTGTCAGGCCGGACCGTCACCCCCACGACCCGGTCGGCCGAATCGATCATCGGCTTCCTGAGCGATACGATGACAAACTGCGACTCGCTGGCGATATCGCGGACCATCGAGGCGATCCGTTCCACGTTGGAGCCGTCAAGCGACATGTCGACCTCGTCGAACGCGTAGAACGGCGCAGGCATGTACCCCTGGATCGAGAAGATGAAGGCGAGGGTCGTCAATGACTTCTCACCACCGGAAAGTGAGTTGAGGAGGTGGACCGCCTTATCGCGCGGCTGGACAGCAAAGGTGAGTCCGCCCTCGAACGGATCGTCCTCGCATTCGAGCACGAGATGCCCGTTGCCACTCGTCAGTGTGGCAAAGATTCGCGAGAAATTCTCATTGATTGCCGTGTACGCCTGCAGAAATGCCTCGAGTTTCTGGGCCTCGAAGTGGGCGATGCGTTCGAGAAGCAGCCCCCTCTCGCGAGAGAGCACCTCGACCATCTCGGCCCGCCCGCTGACCCGCTCTGCCACCCGATCATACTCCTCGACCGCCAGCATATTGACAGCGCCGAGCCGGCGCAACGCGAGCTCGGTCGTTGCGATCCCCTCGGTGATCTCGGCGAGTGTCAGGGTTGTCGTCCGATCGCCAACCCGCTCTTTGAGCGCGGCGCACTCGGTGACCAAGCCCTGTTCGCGTCCGACACAGACCTCCATCTGAAGACGGGTCCGCTCCAGGCGAGACTCGAGTTCGAGGAGGGCGCGCTCAAGCTGCTGGATACCCTCCTGCATCGACTGACGGCGCCGGCGAAGTTCCTCGAGTTCGGCCGAAAAGGTCTGCTGCCGGAGTTCAAGGGTGCGGATCTCCTCCTCCGACGAGGCAATCTGGGCCTCTGCCTGGGCTGTCTCCCCCTCGAGATGACGGTTCTTCCCTTCGATGCGGATCCGCTCCTCCCCGAGCTCCTCGATGCGCCGTGAAAAGTAGATCCGCTCCCTCTGGGCATCGGCGATGTCCGACTCCTTGTTTCGAAGACGACGCTCCACCTCCTCGAGCTCAGTGCGCGCACGTTCCCGCTGATCGGTCAGGTCCGGGATCTCGGTCTCCTCCAGGTCCTTCCGTATCGAGGCGACACGCCGGTTGGTCTTCTGGACCTCGTCCTGAACGGCGTTCAGGGCCTGCTCGATCCCCGCACGCTCGACGACCCCATCCTGGCCCTCCCCACCGAGGGCCCCTTCGGACCGCGCGATCTCCTCCAGTTCGGTCGCTGCCGCTGCCAGGCGGCGTTCGTACTCCTCGACCAGGACGCCGCAGCGGGCTGCCTCCTGGTCAGCCCGGGAACGCGCCTCGCGGAGGGTCTCCGATTCGCCCGAGAGCTGACGGACCGTCCCCTCGATCCTGCCGACCTCCTCCTCCTGTTCCGCGAGCGCGGCGAGGAGTCGGCGGACCTCATCCTCGACGGATGCGGCGAACCCGCGCACAGACCGCTTCTGGAACCCGCCGGTCATCGCGCCCGTCTTCTCGAGCAGCTCCCCTTCGAGCGTGACCATGCGATGCTTCCCGAGCAGTCGACGCGCATGGGCGAGGGTCTCCATCACGAGGGTTGCGCCGAAGACCAGACCGAACGCCCGCTCGTACGCCGGATCAAATCGGATCAGGTTGACCGCGTAATCAACGATCCCATCTC
>CAYLUL010000124.1:0-2905 GCA_964386835.1 uncultured Methanospirillum sp. | reverse complement strand
CCAGAGACGGGGGGCCTCGCGACCTCGCGGAGCCGGTTGAGGGGGAGAAAAGTAAGCCGGCCAGACCGCGTCTCCTTGAGATAGGCGATCGCCTCGCTCGCCACCCGGTCATCATCAACCACCACGTTGTTGAGGCGCGAGCCAGCGGCGGTGTTCAGCGCCTCCATGAACTCAGGAGGCACGCGGCCGAGCGAGGAGATCGTGCCGTGGACCCCATCCATTCCGAGCACCGCCTCGAGGGCACGCCCGCCGGCATCCCCCTGGACCTGTTGCTGCGCCTCGCATCGCATCAGGGCCTGCTCGTTCGCGCGCTGGGATGAGCGGAGTGCCTCGAACTCCGAACGCGCCCGCAAGAGGTCCCGCTCGACCCCGGAGAGAGAGGATTCGACCCTTCGCCGCTCGTCGACATGCGCGTCCCGCGAGGCCCGCGCCTCTTCGAGCGCGGACGTATCCGAGACCAATGCAGCGTCGACCTCACTCCGTCGAGCCCCAAGACGCTCGCGCTCGCGTGTACGGCTCCGGCTCTCCTCGATCAGCTGGTCCTGCCGACGGAGGAGATCGGCGCGCCGACCTGTCAAACCCTCGAGCGAGGCAAGGAGGCTGAAGAGCTCCGCCTGCGCCTCCGCCGTCTCCGCCTGCCCGGCCTGAAGACGCCCCTCAATCGTCTTGAGACGAGACTGGACCTGGGCCTGTTCCATTGCCAGGTTGGTCCGGTCGATCGAGAGGTTCCGCACAAGGGCCTGGGCAGCGGCGATCTTCTCCTCCGTCCGACGAGTATCTGCGAAAGCCCGGTTGATCGCCTGCAGGTTCTCCTCCCGTTCGCGACGATGGGCCTCGATCGAGAGCCGGGAGGCCTTTATCACTCCCTTCGCCTCCTCGAGCTGGCTCAGCAGCTTGAGGTATTCAGAGCCGCTCCGGCGGTGAATCTCCTCATCCAGGGCAGCGAGATCCCCCTGGAGATATGAGAGTTCGTGGGCCTGGTGCGAACGGTCCTCATCGAGCCGACCCGTCTCGAGCCGGTGCTCCTCGATCAGCGAGAGGAGAGCGGTCCGCTCTTTCTCCTTCTCGGCGAGCTCGGCGGCGGCACGGCAGTCCTCGTATGCGGCCAGTTCCTCGGTCAGCTGCTTGTGGACCAGTGCCTGCTCTCGCTCAACGCTCAGCTCTTCGAGCCGCCGGGAAGCCTCGCGGAGCAGGAGTTCCTCGCGCTCGATCCGCTCCTTCACCACTTCGAGCTCGGCGAGCGCCTGGTTTCTCCGAAGGTCGAACTCGGCAACCCCAGCGATCTCGTCGATCACGCGTCGGCGGTCCAGGTCGCTCATCTCGATGATACGCGTGATGTCCCCCTGCATCACCACGTTGTAGCCGTGCGGGCGGACACCGAGCCGTCCGAGATAGTCGGCGACCTCGCTCTGCTTCGAGAGCCGGTCGTTCATGTAAAAATAGCTGTAGTAACCGTTCTCCGTCCTTTTTATGCGGCGGCGGATGCGGGTGCCGTCGGAGAACCGGAGGGCGACTTCGGCGGTGGAGCGGTGGCTCGAGATATTGATCAGGTCGGTCAGTTTCTCCGCCCGGAGCGAGTGGGACGAAGAGAGCCCCAGGACGAAGAGGATCGCGTCGATAATGTTCGACTTTCCCGATCCGTTCGGGCCTGAGATGACCGTGAAACCCTGGAAAAAGGGGATCCGGGTCTTCCCTGAGAATGACTTGAAGTTGTCGATCTCAAGCTCGCTGATAAACAACAGTGCGGGCCCCTAGCGCTTCTTGGGTGGACGCGGGAGTTCCTTCTCCTCAGCGAAGATCACGGCATCCACGTGTCGCCCGGAGCGATCATGCCCGGACATGCGGTCCTGCCGCTTGTTCTGGAACCCGTTCGAAGCGATGATATACTCCTTGCCGATGCGCTTCTCGGGACGGATTGTCCCGTCAGGCTGCATGATCATGTCCATCTCCTCGGATGAGACGGCCGAAGTCGGGGCGGGCTTCCCACCCGGGTGAGACGAAGGAGATTGGGGCGACAGCTTGTCTGCGTTTCGCGGACGGACCAGGACCGAAGGCACCTGATCAGCGGAATCGGTGGAGCGAGGCGTCGGCGCCCTTCGCACGGCTGCCGGGGGCTCGTCACGCTCGAGTGATCGAGACATCTTCTGGACCAGGGCCTTCAGGTCCAGAAGCTCCTCGGTGAGACCCTTCACCATCGCCTCGAGTTCACGAACCCGTCGCTCGAGTGGGACGATGCGGCCGTCATCACTCCCAGCGACTGGGCGCTCTGACTCTCGCCGATCGGTCTCCCGGAACAGGTCGAGCGCGCGCTCCTTCTCCTCGAGCTCATGCTCCAGGTATTTGATCTTCGCATCCTTCATAGCCATGCGTGCCCTCCGGTGTAAGGGTGCGACCTGGAAGGTTATATTCCTTACAATCCATACGAGCCCAGTACGACCGAAGAAACACTCATACATGCCGAAGACAAATCCTGTTTATATGTCGCATCTTGCCGATGTGGATCCAGAAATTGCGCGGATCATCGAGAGCGAGCGGCTCCGCCAGGTGAACGGGCTTGAGCTGATCGCCTCTGAAAATCTCGTGAGTCGGGCCGTGCTCGAGGCCATGGGCTCGATCATGACCAACAAGTATGCCGAGGGCTATCCCGGGAAGCGCTACTATGGGGGGTGCGAGTTCCACGACCAGGCGGAGAACCTCGCTCGCGACCGGGTCAAGCAGCTCTTCGGCGCCGAGCATGCGAACGTGCAGGCTCACTCGGGTACCCAGGCCAATATGGCCGTCTACTTCTCGGTGATGGAGTGCGGCGTCGACCGGATGATGTCGATGTCGCTCACCCAGGGGGGGCACCTCTCTCATGGTTCCCCGGTCTCGTTCAGCGGCAAGATGTACGAGGTCCACCAGTACG
>CAYLUL010000123.1:0-5638 GCA_964386835.1 uncultured Methanospirillum sp. | reverse complement strand
AGCCTTCGTGGTATTCACTGCCCGGGACGAGCGTGGCGTACTTGCTGATCCGCGCTCGTTCGACCTCCTTGAGCTGCTGCACCACGTCCACCTTGATACCAGCGGGGTCGTAGATGTAGCCGCTGGAATCGGACATGGCAACGACCTTGGCACCGAGCTGTTGGGCCTTTTCGGCGGCGTAGATCGCGACGTTGCCCGATCCTGATATGACCGTGACCTTGCCCTTCATGGACTCCTGCTTCAGCACAGCGAGAGCTTCCTGTGCAAAGTACAGTACACCATAGCCGGTCGCCTGTGTCCTAACAAGGGAGCCGCCGAAGGAGAGGCCTTTCCCAGTGAGGACGCCTGTGAATTCATTCCTGATCCTCTTGTATTGGCCGAAGAGGTACCCGATCTCCCTGCCGCCCACGCCAATGTCGCCCGCCGGGACATCTGTATCCGCGCCGATATATTTGCACATCTCGGTCATGAAGGCCTGGCAGAAGCGCATGATCTCGCCATCTGATTTCCCCTTTGGATCGAAGTCGGAGCCGCCCTTGCCGCCGCCCATGGGCAGGCCGGTTAAACTGTTTTTGAAGATCTGCTCAAACCCGAGGAACTTAATGATCGAGGAAGTGACCGATGGGTGGAAACGAAGACCGCCCTTATATGGGCCGATCGCGGAATTGAACTGACACCGGTATGCCCTGTTGACCTGGGTTTTCCCGGTATCGTCGACCCAAGCCACACGGAACATCACCAGGCGCTCTGGCTCGACAAGCCGCTCGAGAAGGCCGCTCTCAAAAAGGGCCGGAGTTTTCGTTATGACCGGCTCGAAGGACTGCAGGACTTCGTACACCGCCTGCTGGAACTCCTTCTGGTCGGGATCTCTTCTGCAGACGTGTTCGTACACTTCGCGTAAATAGGAATTTTCCAAAGCCATTACAATTCACACTCACTCGTATTGAACCACAGTAGTAAATGAATACACACACATTGGATCGGCAGGGCTCTTCGATCTGCCTCAGATCTTTCGAACTGTTAGCCCATCCTTTGCTTCCATGCAGTTTCGGGTTCGATCGGTAGATCTCCCCGCATTTAGAAGGTCTGCCTGAAGAACGGATCTTCACAAACCGAAAAGAGTTTTGATCTCCTCAATAATAAGCCATTGTTTTCCACCTTATAATAGCGTTTTCTCTCTGGTGAAGATGCCGGGGCTTTCCGGATTAATTTTTGAGAGATTTCAATGAACGTTCGAAGACGCAAGGAGATCTTTGTCGGGGAATGGAGCACTGGAGCGCGCTAAGAAAAAAACCGAAAAGTGTCCGGCATAATCGATCACCAGAAACCTCGAAAGATTATCCGGCTGGCGACTCCACGTCCGAGACAATATATAATGGCCGGATTCAGCCGGCTACGAGAGAAAAAAGAGTTTTGAGTTCCGATCGTGTTCCCGATTTAATGTTATAACTCCACCCTCCTGACCAGGTTCTCCATGACTTCGTTGACCGCTTTCCACGTAAGGTCCTCGCTGCCACGCCGAATCACAGCCGGTCGCCCGGCGTCGCCAGCCTGCCGCATCTCGATGTCGAGTGGGATCGAACCGAGGAACGGGACGTTGAGTTCGTCGGCCATCTTCTTCCCGCCTCCCTTTCCAAAGACATCGATCTCAGTCTGGCAGTGAGGGCAGACCATCCCGCTCATATTTTCAACCACACCGATCACCGGGATGTCGAGCTTCTCCACGAATCGAACAGCCTTACTCGTTTCAAGGGTTGCCACCTCCTGGGGTGTGGTCACGATGACAGCCCCGCGGAGGTTCGGAGCGAGCTGTGCAATCGTTAGGGCCTCATCACCAGTTCCGGGGGGGAGGTCGACAACCAGGTAGTCGAGGGAGCCCCAGTTGACATCGGTTAGGAACTGGCTGATCGCCGACATCTTCATCGGTCCCCGCCAGATAACCGGGGTCGAGGTGTCGGGAAGCAG
This sequence comes from uncultured Methanospirillum sp., assembly GCA_964386835.1. Classification (GTDB taxonomy): domain Archaea; phylum Halobacteriota; class Methanomicrobia; order Methanomicrobiales; family Methanospirillaceae; genus UBA288. Next base: position 3,673 of record CAYLUL010000123.1, on the reverse strand, counting down.
GAACGCCATCGAGACCGCTGCTAGCGTTCCAGAGACGCGCACGGGCTCGATCTTGTTGTCGATCGTCTGGAGGCGGAAATTTTGAACCCCAAGCATCTTCGGGATGGTGGGACCGTGAAGATCCAGGTCGAGCAGCCCGGTGTTGTACCCATGGTTCGAAAGTGCATAGGCGAGGTTTACGGCAACAGTGGACTTTCCGACACCTCCCTTCCCCGAAAGGACCAGGATGACATGCCGCACATCGAGCGCAGCTCGCTCGGGTAATCCGGTTCCGGTGCCGGGTTCCTTTTTGGCGCTCGGACAGGTACTGCACTCTCCAGCACAGGCCTTCTTCTTGTCAGGATCGGTACAGAGATCCGGGTTGGTCGCGTTCTCAGCCATAAGATACTCCCTTCACGGTGTATCCGAAGCTCTATTAAACCCGATACCTTCCTCCTCGCAATGCCGTGCATCGACCCAGAAAGGCCTGTACATCAAGGCAAAGGGAATTAATAACAGGAAGAGGCACTAAGCGGGTAGACTCATGGGCTGAGGGTTGTACGGGCGATGAGCGGACTCGAGCTGCTAAGGAGGGATATCAACCGGCTCCGGGATCGAGTGACTGAAAGTGCGGTGACCGGCCCGCACTGCTCGGACACGCAGCCCCTCCGCGCGGAGCTCCTCTCTGCAGATCAGCTCTCTGTTCACGCGAGGGAGATGACGGGATGGTACGGTGTCGAGATGCAGGGCGGGGAAGACCGCCTCCTGCCCCGCTTGGCAGAGAACGAGGCGGTCCTGGTCGAGACCTTCGCTCTCGTCACCGCCGCTCTTGAGAAGAATCGCCGAATCGCTCCTGCAGGCGAGTGGCTTCTCGACAATTTTTACCTGGTCGAAGAGCAGATCAGGACAGCGCGGCGCCATCTTCCTCTCGGCTACAGTCGTCGCCTTCCCTGCCTCGAGACTGGTCCTCTCGCGGGGTATCCCCGTGTCTATTTCATCGCCCGAGAGCTGATTGCGCATAATGATGGGCGCGTTGACCTGGACGTGTTGAGTACCTTTGTTGGGGCGTACCAGTCGGTGATGCCCCTCCAACTTGGCGAACTCTGGGCGATCCCGATCATGCTTCGGCTCGCGCTGATCGAGAACCTTCGCCGAGTATCCTCTAGGATCGGGGCGAACCGGGTTGACTCTGATAGTGCCTCTCTGTGGGCGGATCGGATGATCGAGATCGCCGAGCGCGATCCCAAAAATATGATCCTGGTCGTCGCTGAGATGGCCAAATCCGAGCCGCCGATGACGAGCGCGTTTGTGGCGGAGCTTTCCCGCCAGCTCCGGGGTCGTTCCCCGGTTCTCACCATCGCCCTGACTTGGATCGAACAGCGGCTTGCCGAGGAGAGTCAGACCATCGAGCAGAAGATCCAGCTCGAGACTCGGTCACAGGCTGCCGACCAGGTTTCGATTGGCAACTCGATCACTTCTCTCAGGACTCTTGACGGGATCGACTGGAGGGAGTTCGTTGAACGGCTATCAGTCGTCGAGCAGGTCCTCAGAGAAAACCCCCAGGACCCATACGGTGCAATGGACTTCGCGACACGCGACCGGTACCGCCATGTCGTGGAACAGCTCGCCCGAAGTTCCCCACTGAGCGAAGAGGAGGTCGCTCGAAGAGCGATGCAACTGGCGGTCGATCGGAGGATTCAATTTGGGGGGGCTGATCGTTCGGCGCACGTTGGCTACTTTCTGATCGATCAGGGTCTTCCCGAACTTGAACGGGCGATCGACCGCCATTTCTCCCTCTCCGAGCGCTTCAGGCGGTTCGGACGGCGTTTTCCCCTGCCACTCTATCTTGGTGGGATTTGGTTCGGATCGGCCCTCTTTACAGGGCTCTGTGTTGTTCACATCGATGTCTTATGGGCTCCTCATCTGGTGCTTGGGTTACTGGTGTTCATGCTCCTCATTGCCGCGAGCCAAACCGCAGTCTTGCTGGTGAACTGGGTGGCGATGCTCATGGCGAAGCCCAAGATTCTGCCCCGGCTTGATTTCAGCACCGGTATTCCGATCGAATGTCGTGCCATCGTGGTGGTTCCGACGGTCATCTCGTGCGAGGAGGACGTCGACCGTCTTCTTGAGGGTCTCGAGGTCCGATTCCTGGGCAACCGCGACCCTCAGCTATCATTTGTCCTCCTAACCGATCTGCCGGCGGCGGACGATGCAATTCTGCCGGCTGACGCCATGCTGATAAACCATGCAGTTGAGGGGATCGACGAACTCAACTCGAGGTACACAGGCGAAGGACGCCTGCCTTTCCTGCTCCTTCATCGTCCCCGTACGTGGAACGCACAGGAAGGGCGTTTCATGGGGTACGAAAGGAAGCGTGGAGCGATCGAGGCGCTGAACCGCCTCCTGCTCGAGGGAGATAGGAGTGCATTCTCCGTGAGCACCGGGGATATGGATGAGTTGAAGGGGATCCGGTACGTCCTGACGCTCGATGGCGATACCGAGCTCCCACGGGACTCAGCGCGGCTCCTGGTCGGGACTGCTGCACACCCGCTCAACCTGCCCGTGGTCGATTCCGTGCTTGGGCGGGTCATCGCCGGGTACGGTGTTCTCCAACCCCGTATCGGTCTCTCGTTGACAGAGCTGTCGCGGTCCAGGTACGTCCGGATCTTTGGAGGGGAGCCAGGGATCGATCCCTACTCCCGCGCTGTCTCCGATGTCTACCAGGACCTCTTTCGTGAGGCTTCGTTTATCGGCAAGGGGTGCTATGACCTTGCTGCCTTCGGAACGACGCTCGGTCGGCGATTCCCCGAGAACCGTATTCTCTCTCATGACCTGATCGAAGGGTCCTACGCGCGGACTGCGCTCGTCACTGACGTGGTACTCTACGAGGATTACCCTCCCCGCTATCTCACCGACGTCTCGCGACGGCACCGCTGGACCCGTGGGGACTGGCAGATCGGAGCATGGTCTCTCCCGTTCGTGCCCGATCCCGAGGGAGGACACCAGCCGAACACCCTCTCGGTCCTTTCACGCTGGAAGATTCTCGACAACCTCCGGAGGAGCCTTGTCGCTCCAGCAGAATTCTTTCTCTTCCTGGTCGCCTGGCTCGCCCTTCCCGACCCCGTCGTCTGGACGGGCGTGGTCGCCGCCCTCATCTTTGCACCATCGCTCATCACCTTTCTTTTTCAGGTACTCCAGAAACCGCGAGACCTGGCATCCTTCCTGCACCTGAAGGACTCGGCGCGGTCTGCTCCACGGTATTTTGCCCAGCCCCTCCTCTCGCTTGTTCTGCTCCCGTTCGAAGCGGCCCTCTCTCTCGATGCGGTCCTTCGGACCCTCGGGCGACTTCTCGTCACCCGGCGTCGTCTCCTCGAATGGACCACCTCTCGGGACGCTGGACGCACGCAGGACGACCTTCCCGGGCACTGCCGACGTATGTGGCCTGCCATGTTCGCTGGATTCGGGGCAGTGATACTTGTCAGTCTCTTTCGACCCGAGGCGCTGCCTCCGGCGCTCATTTTTGGGGGAATCTGGGTAGCCTCACCGGTGGTTGCGTGGTACCTCAGCCAGCCCATCACCCATCCGACGCTAGCCCTCGAGTCGAAGGAGATCCGGTTCCTCAGATCAGTCTCTCGGCGGACCTGGCGGTTTTTCGAGGTCTTTGTAGGGCCGGAAGAGAACTGGCTTGCCCCGG
>CAYLUL010000122.1:0-5675 GCA_964386835.1 uncultured Methanospirillum sp. | reverse complement strand
CCCGGGTCCGCGAAGGATTACGCTCGCCAAAGGGCCGGCGCCCCGCCAGAACGCGGGAACTTCCCCCCAGGAAAAGCCGGGGATGCAATGTTCAGGGATCTCGAAGCGATCTATTACGCGACGTTCCAGAGATATTACCAGGAAGCCCTGTCGAAGGGGTACCTACACTCGGGAGGGATTTATCAGGCTCCCGGGGGATCGTCCGAGGGGCTCGCGTACCTGCAATCAGGCGAGCGGGTCCTCTCCAGGACGCAAACGGCAGAGTATGACGGGGGCCTACTCGCCGCCGTACAAAAGCTCACCTCACTTATCGAGGGACAGGGGGCCGGGTCGGGAGCGGTCTATTTCCCGAATGCAATTATCCGGGAGGAAGTCGATTTCGATCGCCTTCTCGCCCGGATTCGGGCCGCCGAAGCTCGGGAGCACCGCGCGAGAGGAGGGATCACGGGATGAGGTTTTCAGTATTATTCGGATCGGTCGCTCTGCCGAACCCTGAAGTAGTCGGCATCGAGCTCGGGATCCTCTCGAGCTCTACGATCCTGCAATCAAAGCGGAAAGCGATCCGCACCGCAACGGAGATCCACCACTCTTGGCGGTTCGCCTGCAGAACGGATGAGGCGGGGCATTTTGCCGCCATCAAAGCGATGATCGGCGGTACGTATACTCTGGTTATCGATGAGGATCCGGACCTCCTCGCCCTCTCCGGGACGTATGCAGGCTGTACGATCGTCGACCTGGTCCCGTCTCAATGGGGGATTTCGTCGATGCAGTACGAGATTGAGATCGCCCAGGACACGAGGGATTAGGCATGATCAAGATCATCAAAACCGAAATCGAATGGACGTACACCGATCGAGACGGGAACGTGATTGATCGGGGAACGGAGACGAGCGAAACGAGAACGGAGGAGAAAACGGAAACATGACATCCATAATTACAGACGCCGGACTCGTCGAAAAGGCGAAGCTGTTAAACGGGATATCGACCGCACCGTTTACGGTTATGGCCCTGGGATCGGGGTCGGCCGCGCCAGCCGCCGAACAGACGGAATTAGCAACGGAGATCACGACGAACGGGGGAGCCCGGAAGGAAGCCACAGTTGGATATGAGGCGGGAAATAAAGCTGTCTGGTCGGCGGTTTTCAGCTTTACGGGACCGCTCGCAGTCCGGGAGCTCGGGATCCTGAACAATCTATCCGGGGGAACGCTGTACTTACGGCACGTCTGGGATGCTGATAAAAACGTGGAGAACGGCGAAAACATCCTCTTCACGGTCCGATCGGCCGAGACCCGGGTGAGCTAATGGCCCTCGCCCCTCTGTATGAGCTGGTCGCCGGGTCCCCCGAGGTCGGGCTCGTCGAGGACATCGACGACACCCAGCTAACCTTCGACCTCACGGCCGGCCCGGACCTGGTCGCGCCGATGTTGATCACGATCTGCGATCGGCTCCACTTCGAGACCCTGCTCGTCACCGACTACACGGCCCCAACCGTCACGGTCGCCGAACGGGCGCGGGCCGGGACGGCGCGGGCCTGGCCGGCCGCCACGGTCGTGGTGATCGGCGGCTGGACCAAAGAGCACTATGACGCGATCGTAGCCCGCCTCTCGGCCCCGTCGAGCGGGGGGAGCCTCTATCTCTATGGGACGGTCGGGGGCTCGCTATGACCGCGAACACGGCCCCGATCTTTCCGCTCTCGCCGAAGGTCGGGCATGCGACCCTCACGGCCGTGGACGCGACCGCGGCCAAAAACCATGACGGAACGGGCGTTCTCGGAACCTCGATCTTTGCCGTCTACACGGCCGGCGAGAACGGGGGCCGGGTCGACGATCTGATCGTGGTCCCGCTCGGGTCGACGGTCGCGACGGTTCTGCGAGTCCTCCTGAACAACGGGAGCGCGAACACGACCGCGACAAATAACACGCTGATCGCCGAGAAGTCGATCCCTCTCGCGACCCTCTCGGAGACGAGCGAGCTGCAGCAGACGCCGGTCCCGGTCAACCGGGCGATCCCCCCCGGGTATAAGGTCCTCGTCTGTCTCGGCACCGCGGTCGACGCGCCGGGGCTGCAGGTCACGGCATTCTGCGGGGATTACTGATGTTCTCGTATCAGCCGAACCCGATCCGCCCCACGGTGCCGAGGGTGACGCCTCGCACCATCGGAGTGAGATCCAACACGACGATCGCGGCGATCCAGGCCATCCTCGCGGCCGTGACCGCGAACGCGGGCCCCGTGGTGATCGACGTGATCGGGGATCTGACGATCCCGGCGGGGGTAACCCTCACCCCTGCAAACCCCTGTAAGGGGCTCTATCTCCGGGTCTTCGGGGACCTCGACGTGTCCGGCACGATCTCGATGTCCGCGAAGGGCTCGACGGGCGCCGGCGTCAGTACGCCCCTCACGCCCCCCGCGATCTTCACGATGAATCCGCCCAGCGGAGCGACCGAGGCCGAGACCCTCGCCCGAGCGCGGGAGTTTTTTAAGGTCCTGACCGGGCGGGTCACGGCGACGATCCCGGCGGCGGGCGCGAGTGGAGGGGTGGATCTCGGCGGCGGCGGAGGGGGTGCCGGGTCGCCTTCCGGCGGAGGGAAGGGGGGCAACGGCGGGACCGGGACCTCGTTTATAGGTGGCGGCGGTGGCGGCGGAGGATCGAGCACAGGGGCCGGCGGGGACGGCACCGGCGGAGCCGGGGGTTCGAGTGTGGCCGGCGGCAAGGGGGGAGGGGGGGCCGGTAACCCCCCCGGCTCGGGCGCTGGCGGGGGCGCGGCAGGAGGGGCTAGCGCTGGGGCGATTATTGCGATCCAGGTCTTCGGCTCAGTCGCGATCTCGGGGGCCATCTACTCAGACGGGGCGGCCGGCGGTATCGGGGGATCGGGCGGCGGCGGCGGGGGCGGCTCGGGCGGCGGGTCGATCGTGATCGAACACGGCGGGACCTACGCGAACGCCGGGACACTTCGGGCCAACGGGGGCATCGGCGGCGATAGTGGGACCACCCTCGGAGGATCGGGGGGGGCCGGATCAATCATCGTCACTAAACGAGGCGATTGGGTATGATCATCATCAGCAATCCGCACGATCGCACCTCTCGCGAGTTCGTGATCGAGCATGGAGAGGGTCATACGATCCTCGAGATGGCCGACTGTCTGGAGATCTACCCGGCCATCCCGGGCGGGCCCTGCGTCCCGGTCCACGTCCCCGCCTATCGGGACCCCGAGACCGGGGCCGACGTCGAGGCCTACGATTGGATCTATCCGTTCCCGACCTCGCTGGCTGAGGTCAAGGCCTTCGTCGCGGCGGCCGAGCAGCGCGCGATCGATCACCCCTACGGAGGCCCGGCATGATCCTGGTTACCTTCGACATCATGGGGGCCCCGATCACGGCCGTGATGAGCCGTGAGGAGTTTATGGATCAGGTCCTCAACAATCACGGGAACCTGACCAGGCCGCGCTATCCCTACACCTGGAAGAGGATCGAGAACGCGACGCCGGCCGAGCTCGCGAAGGCCAAGAAGATCCGGATCAACGATCCCCACGACCCCGAGATCCTGGCCGCGAAGGCCGCCCGGAAGGCTAAGAAGTTCGACCAGGTCCGGGCCGAGGGCCTCAAGAGCAAGGCCGACCAGGCCAAGCGGATCGCCGACGGCATCAAGGCCAAGAAGGCCGAGAAGACCGAGGTCTGATCATGCCAGCAACCGGGCCGATCCTGCCGATCGAATCGTTCGGATCGACCAATCGATCCGCCCGGCTCAATCTCTCGAGGCTGAACGGGATCCGGTACATCCCGATCGATGTCTCGACAAGAACACCGGTCACCGTCGGAAGCGCCTGGACCCTCAACCCGATCGACGTCTCGACCGCCGGGGATCCTGCCGTCGAGCTCCTCGACCTGGACGGGTATTATCCTGTTGCGGTATCGACGGCCGCCGCGATCGCGCTCGCGCTCGAATGGCGGATATTCGTTATAGTTGGGGGTGGGGCCGCACTCGCTGAAGATTCGTTTTATTCGTACCAAGCTTTTGAAGTTGATGTCACGGGCTTAACCCTCCTCGAGGAGCCGGAGTTAGAGGACGTTCTCGATCTCTCCGCCCTGCAGCTCGAATGGATCAGAATAGCCAGGTCCATAAATGATACAATGTGGTCGTTCGAGACCTCGGTTTTTGGAGCTACGGATCCGGACCTGTCGGCATATTCCAACGTGATGATCACGGCCCTGGACCCGGACGGGAATCAACACGTTTTGTTTTCGGGGCTCGCCCCGGACCTAAAGAGGCAATATGCGCCGGTCGCCGACCAGACCGGGATCGGGGGATATGGGCAAGAATGGTTTTTACACCGCCAACACCCCCCCGCCGCGTATCGGGTAATCGATCACGACACCCCGCCTGAGGAAGCAATCACCGCCCTCCTCGAGGGGACCCGGATCACCGCCCGCCGGATCCAACCGGTCGCCGGGTACGGGTCGACAGTCCCCGCCGATGAAACGGTTACGGAGCTCGGACAGAAGAAGGCAGACACGATCGAAAAGCTGAACGCTCTAACCGGTTCGATCCTGTACGTCCTGCCGGATCCGACCGGGTCGCACGGGCCGATCGCCTATTGGGTGCGAGAGGACGATATCGACGACGGGTTTTCTGGGTTAGATCTACCGGTCCAGGTCGTGATCACGAGCCCGGATCCAAACCTCCTCGGTCAGATCACGCATGAGACGTACGGACAGGAGCAATATAACCGGGTGATCGTTCGGGGACTCACCGCCGACGGGATATTTATCGAAGAGACGGCCGAAACCGGAGAGGTCACCGCCGGGGATCCTGCCGTCGAGCTCCTCGAGGTCGACTATAAGATCACCACGACGGCCGCCGCCGCCGCCCGAGCCGCCGAGCTCCTCGAGTTCTATTCGTCAGACCCAACGATTTATAGCTGTTCGTTCCTGGACCGGGTGGACCTCCGATTATACCAGATGATCCGGTTTATCGGGTTTACCGAAATCCCCGACACTCCCATGCGGATCGTTAGGATCGCCTACGATATCCGCCCGGAGGGGGCGATCGTCTCCGTCGAGCTCGCGAAAGCCGCCGCCCTGCGAGCTCAAAAACGGCTCCTCACCCTCGCGCACCCGACGGGGGCGAGTATCGCCGCCGACCTGGTCCGACAGCTACAGAATTCGTTACCCGCCTCGAGGTTCGGCACGGTCGCCGCGATCGTCTCGTCGAGTTGCCGGGTAGACCTGGACGAGGGGGGACGGGTGACCGCCCGTTTAGGAGGGTTCGCCGCGATCGGGAGCCGGGTTTTCCTCCTCTCTGATACGATCGGATGGGTCGCTATACCTCTCCCGACGGACGAGGGGGGCTAGTCCCTCTCCTCGGGGTCAACCGCCCGGATAATTGCCTTTAAATCCCGGATCACGACCTCAAGCCGCCGCCCGCCGGACCGCTCGAGCCCATATGGACCGGACCAGCCTGGGCGAACATTTCTTAATAAGGTTTAGGTATACAAAATTCAACTTAGTAATTCTTAAATAGTTATACCGCGTATAACCCTGTATAACAAAAGAGGTGAAACATCCAGGTGAAGTACGAACCAATCGCCCTGAAACTCCCGGAAGATCTCCTTCGTGAGATGGACGCGGCGATCGCCCGGGGACCTGAACAGACGCGATCGGCGTTCATTCGGGACGCG
>CAYLUL010000121.1:4594-5679 GCA_964386835.1 uncultured Methanospirillum sp. | reverse complement strand
CTCCCGGTGCCGCGGGCGGCCCCCGGTCTCTTCGTGGTCCACCGTGCAGCGCTCGCCGGCATCGTCAATTCGAACCGCGCCCCCTCTCCTGGCGCGCCGGTCTCGTGGATCGCGATCCCGGTGATCTGCAGGATCTCCCGGACCAGAAAGAGGCCGAACCCCGTATTCTCCCCGTATCCCCGCTCGAAGATCCGCTCTTTTTTCTCCGCGGGGACCCCGATGCCATCGTCCTCGCAGAGGATCGCCACCTCTCCGCCGCGATCGACCGCCGAGAACCGCACCATGGTCGCCCCCTGTCCGTGGCGGACCACGTTCTCGACCAGGTTGGCAAAGACCCGGGCGATGAGCGGGTCCGCATAGACCTCGAGGCCGGCGGGGATCTCGTTCGCGAACCGCACCCCACTGAGGTCCACGTCCGCCGGGGCCTGGTCGACGAGCCGGGAGACATCCTCCCAGGTGGGGGCTTGCAGCCCGATGTGCTCGCAGGTCTCGGTGAACCGGATCATCGAGGCGATCCGATCGGCCGCCGCCTGGCACCCCTCGGCGTGTGCCGCGAGGGCAGGGTCGTCCAGAGCCGACTGGAGGAGGGACAGGTAGCCCCGGAGCACGGTCAGCTGGTTGTCGATGTCGTGGCGGGTGATGCCCGAGAGGAGGTTCAAGACCCGGTTCGCGCGAAGGAGAGCCTCCCGGGAGCGGACGCGCTCGGAGGTGTCCAGGATCACGGCGATGAAGACCGGCGACGTCTCGTTCCGGATCAGCTGGAGGTGGGCCTCCACCGGGTAGAGGGAGCCGTCTTTCCTCCTGTGGACCGTGGAAAAGACCTGGATCTCCACCTCGCCCGAGCGGAGCGTGTCGAGCAGGGCCTCGAACTCCTCGGGGGAGACCCGGGGTTTCAGGTCGAGCGGCGTCATCGCTCGCAGCTCGTCCAGGGTGTACCCCAGGTTCTCCCGGGCTCCCCGGTTCACCTCGACGAACCGGAGCGTCCGTTCGTCGAAGGTGTAGATCTCGGTGGTCGCCGTATCATTAAAAAAGCCGAACCAGGTGAGCATCGCCTCGTCTTCCTTCTGCTTCGTTATATCGTGGTA
>CAYLUL010000121.1:0-4584 GCA_964386835.1 uncultured Methanospirillum sp. | reverse complement strand
GGTGTAGATCTCGTTGAGCGAGGACTCGAGGATCCGGCCGAACCAGGTCTGCATCGCTTCGGCCTCCTTTCGCTGCGTGATGTCCAGGTAGGTGCCGGCGATCCTCAGGGGGCGCCCGTCCGGGCCGCGCTCGACCACCCGTCCCTTCGCCAGGACCCATCGCCACTCGCCTGACCGGGCCTGGAATCGATATTCGGCCTCGTATGCCGGTGACCGGCCCTCGAGGATGCCCTGGAAGGCCAGGCGTATCCGGTCCCGGTCATCCGGGTGGATCCGCGCCTCCCATTCGTCCTTGGCCATGACCCCGTTCCCGCCGGCTTCACCCGCAAGGGCCTGCAGGGGGTCGTTGAAGACCAGCTCTTTCGTGGTCTGGATATCCCAGGTGCCGATCTCGCCCCCCTCGAGAACGAGGGCCAGCCGTTCCCGGTTCTCCCGGGCCTCTCGCTCCTGCCGGGTCAGCTCCTCGACCGTGCTCCGGAGCTCCTCCTCGGCGGCCGCAATCTCCTCGTTGGAGGTGCTCAACTCATGGTTTCGGGCGATCAGCTCGGCTTCGATCCGCTTCTGCTCGGTGATGTCGTGCAGCACCCCGAAGAGGACGTCTCGCTCGGGGTCGTACTCACCCTGCGCATGGACCTCGACCTCACACCCGTCGGCCCGCTGGAAGCGGTACGCGACGTCGAGGGGGGACCCGGAGCCGATCAGGTCCCTCCCTGCTTCAAGGAGACGTTGAAGGTCCGCCTGGTCGAGCATCCCGGCCATTGTCGCCAGGGGCCAGGACTCCCTGTCCAGCCCCAGGATCGCCTGCGCTCCCTTCGAGGCAGTCATGGTCCCCTCCCGGCGGTTGACCTCCCAGTGCCCGATCCGGGCGATCTCCTCAGCTCGGAGGAACCGCTGTTCGCTCTGCCGGAGGGCCCGTTCGGCCTCGAGACGCTCGTCGACCGGCCTCGAGGTGATGACGATACCATCGATCCCCGGGGTTCCAACCAGGTTGACGGCCACGGCCTCGATGTGGATGTAGGTGCCGTCCGCACGGCGTATCCGGGCCGGGGTCGCCGTCCCGGGGTTGGTCTTCAAAAAGACCTCCTCGATCGCCTGCCTCGCCCGCTCGATGTCGTCGGGGTGAACGAACTCGAGGGGGCTCTTGCCGATGGTGAACCCTTCGGGATACCCGAGGATGCGGCTCCCGGAGTCCGATTCATAGGTGATCCGGCCGTCCCGGTCGACGATCCGGATCATGTCCGAGGAGTTCTGGATCAGGGACCGGAACCGCTGTTCGCTCCTCGCGAGGGCCTCTACGGCGGACTGTCGATCCACCGCGATCCGCACCTGGTGGGCGAGCTGGAGGTACTGCGCCTCGGGCTCACCCCCTTTCTGGATATAGAAGTCGACCCCGTTGTTGATCGCCTGGATCACGACCTCTTCGCGTCCCCGGCCGGTGAAGAGGATGAAGGGGATGCGGCCGAAACGCTCCCGGACGGCGACCAGGAACCGGATGCCATCCATTCCGGGCATCTGGTAGTCGGAGATGATCGCGTCGAACTCCTCCTTCTCAAGGAGCTCGAGGGCGCCTGCCGCCGACTCGATGGTGGTGACGGAGAAGTCGCTGGCCATCTCGAGGAACAGTTTCCCGATCTCGAGCAGGTCGGGTTCGTCGTCGACATAGAGTGCCCGGATTGGCCGTGTCATCCCTGTTCTTCACTCTCGCGGACAGGTATCAATACCTTTCGCTTCGTCTCCAGCGGGGGGATTTTTCAGTGGTTCCGGGCGAGGGAGAGACCGATCGCTCCCCGAGAGAACCCGGCGATGCGGGGGGTATGGACTGCCTGCTGCATCGGTGATCTGCGATGAGCGGTCCCGGTCGCGATGGTCCGTGGCGGTACCCCCGGATCGGTGGAGGCCATGGACCCGTCCCGCCAGTCGTGAGGTGAGATGCATCGATCCAGCTCGACGATGCCGGCAGGGCGTGTCGACCGGCGCCTGGTGGAAGGGTGCGGCGCATCACCCCTCCCTGTCCTGGCGGACCGATCACGAGCTGGCGACCGTCGACCTCTCCGATCACGCAACCGGTTCAATCAGTCCCTCGTCGTCCTGGGTCGGGCTGTTGACCCGGCGAGAGACCGGGTAGGCCTCCATCGCCCCGGGAGGATACGGGCCGAGGAGGTGGGAGAGCTCGTCCGATGCAAGGGGTGCCGGGTCGAGCCAGCGCTCTTCCGCCTCCGGGGTGAGGATCGCCGGCATCCGGTCGTGAATGGGTTGGACGAGCTCGTTCGCCGTCGTGGTGATGATCGTGTAGCTTGGATGCTCCGCGCCGGTGGGATCCGTCCAGATGTCGTAGAGGCCGGCGAACGCGAAAAGGGGCGCCTCTTTCACCCGGATGTAGAACGGAATCTTCTCGCCGCCGTCCTTCTTCCACTCGTAGAACCCGCTCGCCGGCACCAGGCAGCGGCGGTATTGGAGCAGGCCCCGGAACATCGGTCGCTCGGTGAGCGTCTCGGCGCGGGCGTTGATCGGTCGGTGGGACTGAGTCGGCTCCCTGGCCCAGTGCGGGACGAGGCCCCACGCCATCATGACGAGCTCGACCTGTTCGGCCTTCACCACGATCGGCATCTCCTGGGAGGGCGCGACGTTGAACCGCGAGCGGCAGGGCGGCTCGGAGAGGTGGACCCTGAACCGGTTGCCGAGGTCGTCGGTGCAGATCAGCGAGTACCGGCCACACATCGTACCCTCTCCGTCTCGCTCAGGCATGATGAAGGATCGCTTCTACGATCGGGGGTGCTGACGGCTGGCCGGGAGGGAGAAGGACCGCTGTCCGTGAGCGGGAGGCCTTGAGGAGGAAGGACCTTTCCCGGGAGCCGACGCCCGGGAGCACCGGCAGTACCTTCCATCGCTTCGGGGACGCGCCGTCGGGGTTCGTGATGACGGCCTGGATGGGTCGGGGGTATGGGTCTTATTAGGTGCTGTGCGGCGACCAGCGTTCGCCTCGATGGGGAGATGGCGTCCGACAGGGGATTGGCCCGTGGGCTCATCGGACGCGCATCGCAATGGTTATCTCTCCATCGAATGGGTGAATACTATGGGCTTACGACACCGGTACGGGCTCCTGCTTGCCATCCTCCTCGCAATTGCAGCCAGTCCATCCGCGGGAGCGACGTCTGCTGAAGAATACTACACCCATGGCATTGAACTCGTAGATATTGGTAATTATCAGGAGGCAATCGCGTACTTCGAGAATGCAATCAAACTCGCCCCAAAGTGGGCAGCTCCCAAGAACGGCATGGGCATTGCCCAGTTTCACCAGGGAAATTATGCCGCGGCGATCATCTACTACGATGAGGCGATCTCGCTCGATCCGATGGAGGTCGCCCCATGGAACAACAAGGGGCTCGCTCTCGACACCCAGGGAAATTTCGCCGCGGCGATCACGGCCTTTGACCGGGCAATCGCACTCGACTCCTCAGACGCCGCTTCCTGGAACAATAAGGGGATCTCACTCTCGCACCAGGGGAGCGACGCTGCTGCTATCGAATGTTACAACAAGGCGATCGAACGCGACTCGACTTTTGCGGCGCCGTGGGACAACAAGGGAAATGTCCTCGCCCACCAGGGGAACTACGCGGAGGCGATCGAATGCTACGACCGGGCGCTCCAGCTCGACCCCACTAACGCGAAGACCAGATACAACAAGGGACTGGCCTTCTACAACCAGGGAAACTATGCCGCAGCGATCAAAGCCTATGACAAAGTTCTCGAGCTCAACCCCACGCACCCCCAGGCACAAGCGAGTCGCGATCAGGCAATCGAAGCACTACAGCGATCATCAACGACAAAAACCTCTCCCTCGATCATCGCCACCCAGAACGTAACTGTGTCCAGTACCGTCGCCGCCCAGAATGCTACCGGGGTGGGCGTAACCCAATCGGCCGGACAATCAATCCCAAGCGTGATCCTGGTGGCACTTGCCATCGGAGCGGTCGGTCTCGAGGGGGTCTGGATCAGGAGGAGAAAGTAAGACGAAGGACCTCCGGAGGTAGATGGTATTGAGGGCGTGTGGGGATGCGTGATGATCACGTTCCATTGGGCTCGGGTCAGGTAGACAGGCAACCGATGGGGATGAAAGTCATGCCGAAAGGGGGAGCATCGACGATTTACACTACTCAATTGTACCGTTTCTCGCAGTGACATCGTGAGCAACCGATCCGATCCTTGTCATAATCCCCTCCCATGTGATTGGAGTTTGGGGTTGGAACGACACGATACCTGCGGCGATAATCTACCACTACCATTCGCCCGCATTGAAGACTCGGAGATGCGATGCCGAGATGCCAAAACGCAGAGATCAGGTTCGCATCTGGATGGCAATGTCGACCGGATCTGATCGCGACCTTGAGAACAGTCCGATTTCCAGCCATTCTCCATTGGTTCTCAGGCAGTTTCGAACGATTAACATCCCTAAAAGCCAGTAATACAGGACAAAAAGAGCGGGCCGTTCGGAAAATTCGAGAGCGGCTGTTGATGCGATAGCCGGGATTCGAACCCGAGTTAGAGGCTTGGGAAGCCCCTGTCCTACCACTAGACTACTATCGC
>CAYLUL010000120.1:0-5681 GCA_964386835.1 uncultured Methanospirillum sp. | reverse complement strand
GCTGCCAGAAGATGTTGACCCCGATCGAGTAGTTCGTGGAGATCACCGCCGGGACGCGTCCCTCGATGGCTGCCCGGTTTGCCGCCTCCTGCTCGGGCGAGAAGCCCGTCGTGCCGACCACGAGGGCGACCCCGTGATCGGCTGCTGTCCGGACGTTCTCGACCGCCGCCGCCGCGACCGTGAAGTCAACCAGGACGTCGGGCTTCACCTCCTCCAGGAACCGGCCGAGCCGGGCGGCCTCAACCACCGGGGCGCCGAACTGCTCGCCCGCCCGGATGTCGACCCCGCCGACGAGCTCGAGCCGGTCCGACTCGGTGATCATCCGCGAGAGCATCGTCCCCATCCGCCCGAGGGCGCCGGCGACCACGACCCTAGTCATAGCGCCCGAGCACCTCTGCCAGGACTGCGGTCTTCTCCTCGTCCAGGTCCGCGAGCGGAAGCCGTACGGGCCCGGCGGCCATCCCCCGGAGCCCGACCGCCTTCTTCACCGGGATCGGGTTCGTATCGATGAAGAGAGCCCTCATCAGCGGGGAGAGCTCGTAGTGAAGCTCGAGGGCGGTGTTCCAGTCGCCCGCAGCGAAGGCCTCGTACATCCGGACCATGCGGCTCGGCTCGACGTTCGCGGCGACCGAGATGACGCCCGCGCCACCGAGGGCCAGTATCGGCAGGGTGAGGTTGTCGTCGCCCGAGATGACGGCGAACTCCTCGTCCAGGGTCCCCTCGATGATCTGCGAGACCTGGCCCACGTTCCCCGACGCCTCCTTGATCCCGACGATGTTCGGGTGGCTCGCGAGCTCGATCACCAGGTCGACTGGGAGGTTCTGGCCGGTCCGCCCGGGCACGTTGTACAGGATGGTCGGGATATCGAGATCAGCGAGCCGGGTGAAGTGCTTGAACAGGCCGGCGCGGTTCGGCTTGTTGTAGTACGGCGAGATGAGGAGGGCCCCGTCCGCCCCGATCTCTTTTGCCGCCTTCGTGAACCGAAGTGCTTCGGCGGTGTTGTTCGAACCGGTACCGGCGAGGACCGGAACTTTTCCTCTCGCGGCCTCGACCGCCACCTCGACCACCTTCTCGTGCTCCTCGAACGAGAGAGTGGCCGACTCGCCGGTCGAGCCCGTCGGCACGATCCCGTGGACGCCGGTGGCGACCAGGGCTTCAATGTTCGACCGGAGTCCCTCGAGATCGAGGGACAGCTGCGCATCCGTCAGAAAAGGGGTAACGACGGCCGGAAGGACGCCCTCAAACATAAAGAGGTGTTATGCGCGCCGGGGAGTATTTACCTTTCTCGTAATGTATCCGGCGACGCGGTTCCGGACCGTCTTGGAGTCGATCACGGTCAGCTCGGCGACCATCAACTTGTTGTCTTCGAAGTCGCCTGTAAAGCGGTCGCCGTAGCGGACCATCAGTTCGTGGCCGAAGGCCTTGATATAGTTCGGTTTGATTCCCATGCGCCACCGTCCTAGGGGCTGATTCCTAAATAATAGCGTGGGAGGAGAGCATAATGATTTCGTCTACGGTCTCCTCGATCGTCGCGGCGAAGAGGAGGAGGACCTCGCCCTCCACAAGGACTGCATCCGGCACTCCCTCCTTAGAGGCATGGGCGATCGCCCAGTCCATGGTCGAGACCCCCGGGGGGGTGCGGCGCGGATCGACCCGGGCGAGCTCGCGGAGATGCGCGTCCAGGGCCTCGGCGAGCGCCGGGATGGGCCGGAGAGACGCGGCGGCTCGGACCTCCGGCTCGAACCGGATCGCGGTCAGGGCTGCCCGTGCGAGCGCCGGGTCCGCACCGTACCCTGCCGGCCCCGCCGGCTGGACTGCTCCGTCACGGACGATGAGCCCCCCGGTGAGGGCGGCGACGTCATCGGGCTCGCGTGCGCCTGGCGCCGCCACCGCCAGGTTGGAGCGCCCGGGTTCGATCATCCGGACGTCGATCCCCGACAGGGCTGTGATGGTCCGATCGATACGGGAGAGCAGCGCGGGAGGGCGCATTCCTAGGCCTCCCGGTCCACCACGTGGTTGATCACGCCCTCGGCGATATCCCCCGAGTACTCGGCAAGCCGGCGGATCGACTCGACGATCGAGCCGAGCGCGATCGCCGTCTCGGCCGGTTGAGCGAGTGCTCGACCATGCAGCTCCTCGAAGAGGGCCTGCGCCTGGTGGACCTCCTCGATCGACCGGTCGGCGAGGCGGATGTCCCGTGCAAAGAGGGAGGCGACCGCCCGCTCCAGGATGCCGAGCGCATGCTCGCTCGCGACTCGCAACCGCTCCACGGTCTCCTGGTCCAGGGGGTGATCCCCAAGCAGGAGCGCGTTCTTTGCGATTCTGACCGCGTGGTCTCCGATCCGCTCCAGGATACGGGAGACGACGGTGTAACTCGATGCGGTGACCTGGGTAACGCCCATCTTCTTCGAGAGGCTTGCGTGCTTCATCAGCATGTTGGCATGCCGCGCGATCAACCAGTGGAGCCGGTCCACGTCCCGGTCCTCGTCCACCACCTCGCGGGCCAGCTCCGGATCCCCTGATGCGAGGGCGGCGATCGCATCACGGTGCATGACGCGGACCACCACGAACATCCGTTTCACCGTACTCTCGAACGAGAGCTCGCTCGGGCTCAGCAGGTCCTTGATCCGGATCATGGTGTCGGTCTCCTCCATCACCTCCTGGCCGATCGTCATCTGGGTGAAGTCGCGCACCACCATCCGGACGAATGGCGGAAGGTGGGTCTTTGACCGGATCACGATCGCCGTGTACCCCGCGATGTACGTCCCGATCAGCAAACGAAAGAGGAATGGGGCGCTCGAACAGGTGCTGACGTCGAACTCCCGGGTACGCTGGACCGGGTCTTCCGAGAGGTTCGGGGTGATCTGCAGGGTCCCGTCCGCCTGGGTGATCACCCGGAGAGGGTCGTTCTTCTTGATCTTCTGGTTCGTCGCCCATTCCTTCGGGAGGGTGACCACGAACGACGACCCCCCCGTGACCTGCACACGCCGAATATCCATCGAGAGCGCCTCTGCCCGGTGGCCGGATGGTCGGCCCGGGCGTCTGGATGTTCATATATAATATCCGGATATCTATAGAGTTTCCGTCGAATACCTGTATGGCCGCTCCTGCTGATCCTCTGCCAGCACTATGCTCACCACACTGCACAAGACTCAGATCATCGCGATCGGGCTGGCGTCCGTTCTCATCGGCGCCCTGCTCGTCGCAGGCTGCACCGGCACCGGCGGCACGGCCACTCCCACCCCGACGGCCGCGCCGACCGCCTCGTCCACGACCATCCCGATGACCGCCGCCGGCACCACAATCGCGACCGTCGTCACCACCGAGGCCCCAACGACGACGGCCACGACCGCCGGCTCTTCGTACGTCCCCGGGGCGTCCTCGGGGAAGATCTCCGTGACAGGATCGACCACGGTCCTACCGATCGCGCAGAAGCTCGCCGAGCGGTTCATGGAACTGAACAAGAACGCCGATGTCCAGATCTCGGGCGGCGGCTCGGGCGTGGGCGTCCAGTCCGCGGGTGAGAAGACGGCCGAGATCGGCATGTCCTCGCGCGAGCTCAAGGACGCCGAGAAGACGAAGTATGCAACGCTCAAGACGGTCCCGATGGCCCGTGACGGCATCGTGATGATCGCCCACCCCTCGAACGAGATCACGAACCTCTCGCTCGAACAGATCAAGAGCATCTACACCGGCAAGGCCGTGAACTGGAAGGACGCCGGGGCGAAGGCACAGCCCATCGTCGTCATCGGCCGCGACTCGGCCTCGGGCACGCGCGAGTTCTTCACCGAGAAGGTCATGGGCAAGGACGCGACCACTAAGGCCATGCTCGAGAAGAACTCGAACGGCGCGGTCAAGTCCTCGATCAGCCCGAACCCCGGTGCGATCGGCTACGTCGGCCTCGGGTACGTCGACGCCACGGTCAAGCCCCTCCCCCTCACGCTCAACGGGACCAACGTGCAGCCCACCATCGAGAATGTGATCAAGGGCACCTACCCGCTCGCCCGGAACCTCTACTACGTGACGAACGGGGACGCGAGCGGCCTTGCGAAGGACTTCATCGACTTCACGCTCAGCCCCGAGGGGCAGACGATCGTCGAAGAGGAAGGCTTCGTCTCGATCACCAGGACGGTCTGAGCCGTCCCCCTCTCCATCCCCTCTTCAGGACCTCCCCATGCAGCAGACATCCAGCGTGACCCCGCCGTCGACACGGATGTCGTCGGGGTCTCTCAAAGAGACGACAATCTCGATCCTCTGGCTCCTCTGCGCTCTTTTCGCCGTCGGCACGGTCTGCTTCATCCTGCTCTACCTGGTCCGGGACGGCCTGCCGCTTTTCGCACAGGTCGGCATTATGCCGTTCGTCCTCGGCGAGACCTGGGACCCGACCTTCGACCCCCCGGCCTTCGGCATCCTCCCTCTGATCGTCGGCACCCTGCTCGTCACCGCCGGAGCGATGGCCATCGCCGTACCCCTCTCGATCGCCACGGCGATCTATCTCTCGGAGCTCGCACCGCACCGGGTGAAGGCCCTGGTCAAGCCGGCGGTCGAACTCCTCGCCGGGATCCCCTCGGTCGTCTACGGGTTCTTCGGCCTCGTCGTCCTGGTCGAATGGCTCCGCGTCACCTTCGACGCGCCGTCGGGCGAGTCGATGCTGGCCGGCTCGATCCTGCTCGGGATCATGGCCCTCCCGACGATCATCTCGGTCGCCGAGGACGCGATCGCGAGCGTGCCCCGCGAGTTCCGCGAGGGCTCGCTCGCCCTCGGGGCGACGCGGTGGCAGACTATCCGGCAGGTGGTCGTGCCGGCCGCGCTCTCGGGCATCACGGCCGCGATCATCCTGGGGATGGGCCGCGCCATCGGCGAGACCATGGCCGTCCTGATGGTGACCGGAAACGCCGCGATCATTCCCTCGCCGATCACGAACGTCCTCTCGCCCGTGCGAACCCTGACCGGGACCCTCGGGATCGAGATGGGCGAGGTCGCGATCGGCTCCCTCCACTACCATGCGCTCTTCGCGGTCGCCTCCATCCTCCTTGTGATCACGCTCGCGGTCAACCTCGGGGCGTCCGTGATCCTCAAACGCCTGAACGCCTGGACGGCAGGGCGAGCAGGCCGATCCGTCCTCGGACCAATCGCCAGCCACCCCGTCGCGAAGGCCGCCCCGCCCACTCTCGCCGCACTTGTCGTCGCGGCTGTGATAGGGTCGATGGGAGGGCTGTACTTCGCAGGCGCCGCCATCCTTGTGATGGGAGTCGTGGCCTTTGCCGTCTCCCGCCTTCCCCGGCAACGGAGCCAGCAGCTCGCGTTTCTTCTCCTCTACGCGGCCGTCGGCACCGTTCTCCTGGTCCTCGCGATCATCCTCTTCGACATCGTCTCGAAGGGGCTTCCGGCGATCTCCTGGGAGTTCCTGACCTCGTCGCCAAGAGACCTCGGGCGTGAGGGCGGGATCTTCCCGGCGATCATCGGCACCCTCTGCCTCGTCGCCGGGTCGATCGCGTTCGCCCTGCCCTTCGGGGTCGGCGCCGCGATCTACCTCGTCGAGTACCAGCGCGACAACCCCCTGACCCGGGCGATCCGCACCGGGGTCGACCTCCTGAACGGCACCCCCTCGATCGTCTTCGGCCTCTTCGGTTTCGCCTTTCTTGTCCTCTTCCTCGGCCTCGGGGTCAGCATGCTCGCGG
>CAYLUL010000119.1:0-5720 GCA_964386835.1 uncultured Methanospirillum sp. | reverse complement strand
CGGGGTACATCGCGAAGGGGGTCCTCTTTGCCCTCGAGCGGACCGACGACCTCGAGGTGACGAAGGTCTTCACCCACTCGTCGCCCGAAGCGCGGACCGACTACCCGAACCGGGCGCTCCTCACCAACGCGATCGACGAGCTGGTCGAGGAGTCCGACCTCGTCGTCGTCGCTTCGGGCGACCCCGTGCGGGCGACGGAGCCGGTGGAGGCGGCGATCGAGGCCTCGCTCCCCGTGGTGACGATGGATGCCGAACTCCAGGTGACGGTCGGCTCGTACTTCGCCCGCCGCGGGTACATCACCGAGGCGGAAGGGGACCAGCCCGGATGCCTCGCGGCGCTCCGGGAGGAGGCGCTCGCCATGGGCTTTACCCCGCTCGTCTACGGGAACCTCAAGGGCTTCCTCAACCATCGCCCGACCCTCGAGGAGATGCGCTACTGGTCGGGGATCCAGGGGATCAGCCTGGACAAGACGACCGCGTTCACGGACGGGACCAAGGTCCAGATCGAACAGGCGCTCGTGGCGAACGGCCTCGGGGCGGCGATCGTCCAGGACGGGCTGCTCGGCCCGACGGCCGATGACGTCCCCTCAGGGGGAGCGGCGCTCGCGAGGATGGCGGAGGAGCGCAAAGCTCCCCTCTCGGACTACCTGCTCGGCGTCCAGGGGGCGCCTGCCGGCGTCTTCCTGACCGGCCGGCACGAGGAGGAGATGCAGCCCTACCTCAGGTACTACAAGATGGGGGATGGGCCGTACTACACCCTCCTGCGCAACTACCACCTCTGCCACCTGGAGGTCGCGAAGACGGTCCGCCGGGCGATCGAGCAGAAGCCGCCCCTCCTCAACAACGGGACCGCGCCCACCGTCCAGGTGGTCGGGGTCGCCAAGCGCGACCTTGCGGAGGGAGAGATCCTCCGCCACCCGATGGGGTCGTTCGACGTGCGCGGGGTCGCCGTCCGGACCGCCGATCACCGAAACCACGTCCCGATCGGCCTGCTCGACGGCGCCCGACTGACCCGGCCCGTGCCATCGGACGGAACGATCACGCTCGACGACGTCGAGCTGGTCGAGAGCCGCGCCCTCGAGATCTGGCGCGGTCTTCGCTAACAATCCCTTTTTACTTCCGGTGACGGAAGAGAATCGTCAACGACTTGAGCACCAGCGCCGCGCCGATCAGCAGGAGGCCGGCCGCAGTCAGGAGGCCGCCGATGATCGAGGAGAGGATCGGCACCTGGGAGGTGGCCGAGAACTGGGCGGCCGCAAAGGTCGCGAGGAGCAGGCCGAGCGAGGTGAGCACGAGGCCGGGAATTCCGAAGGAGAACAGAGGGCGACGGGCCCCGATCAGGGCGATGATGTTGGCGAGAACCCCGAGCCCGTGGGTGATCGGGTTCTTCTTGTGCTTGTGCGGCACCTCGTACCGGACCGAGATCGGAACCTCGCGGATCTCGATCTCCCGCGCCGAGAGGTAGGCGATCATGTCGGACTCGACGTTGTAGCCGTCGGTGATAAAACCGGCCGCGGTCTCGAGGGCGTGCTTCGAGAGGGCCCGAAAGCCCGACTGCGAATCGCTCGACTTGAAGTCGGCGGAGGCGTTCGTGAAGATGTTCAGCACGATCTGGCCGAAGCGCCGGTAGAGCGGGACGTGGGCCCGTGTCCCGAGGAACCGCGAGCCGATCACGAGATCGGCCGTTCCCTCGAGGACAGGAGCGACCACAGCGGGGATCTCGTCCGGGTTGTGCTGCCCGTCACCGTCGATCAGGACCACCGCGTCGAAGCCGCCCTCCCGGCCGTATCGCATCGCGTCCAAGACGCCGGCGCCCTTCCCCTGCTGCCGCCCGTGGACCTCCACCGTCGCTCCCGAGAGGCGGGCGATCGAGGCGGTGTCATCGCTCGAGCCGTCATCGATTACCAGGACCTCGGCGGCGAACTGCCGTGCCTTCAGAACGAGGGAGCCGATCGTGAGCCCCTCGTTATAACAGGGGATGGCGACCAGAATCCGTTTCGAGACGGTCATGGGCAAAGGAGCGGAGTCCGGCATGGCTGTCCAGCGAGTGTCGCCGCCTCCGAACGTCCCGCGGCCGTCAGAGAGGGAGACCCGGGAGGAGGGGGTATGCTGGTACTGATCTCATCCCCGCTCCTTATGAGCGTTATGCCGATCCCCCTGGACGGCGTGGCAGGATCCGGGGTCGATCCTTAAGGGCCTCGACAAGCAGGCGGATACCGGCCTCGAGGTCGACCAGGTCGATCACCTCGACCGGGGAGTGGATGTACCGCGCCGGGGTCGAGAGGACGGTCGAGGGGACCCCTTCACGCGAGAGGTGGATCGACGATGCGTCGGTCGTCCCGCCGGACCCGACCTCGAACTGGACGGGAATGCCGTGCGCCCCGGCGGTCTCACGCATCCAGTCGAGCATCGCGGGGTGGGCGAGAAGGCCGCGCCCGTTCGCATCGGCGATCGAGACGACGGGGCCCTTGCCCATCTCGATCGGGGCGTCTTTGAGCTGGACGCCCGGGTGGTCGCCCGGGATCGTGACGTCGGTCGCGATCGCACAGTCGGGGTCGAGGGCATAGGACGAGGTCTTCGCCCCTTTCAGCCCCACCTCCTCCTGGACGGTGAAGACGCCAAAGACCGTGGAGGGCGAAGAGACCTGCCGCATCACCTCGATCAACAGGGCAACGCCGGCGCGGTTGTCGAAGGCTTTCCCGGTGACCCGGTCGTTTGCGAGCCGGCAGAACTGGCGGTCGAGCGTGACCGGGGTGCCGGGCGCGATCCCGAGGTCGCGGACCTCGTCGGCGGACCGGGCACCCACGTCGATGAACATCTCCTCGATCTTGAGGGGCTTCTTCTTCTCGTCCTCGCCCATGACGTGCGGCGGCTTCGTGCCGAGGACGCCGATGACCGGGCCCTTCGCGGCGTGCACCCAGACCCGCTGGCCAGCGAGCATCGGGGCGTACCAGCCCCCGATCGGGGCGAAGCGGAGGAACCCCTTCTCCTCGACGTACTTGACCATGCAGCCGATCTCGTCCATGTGGGAGGCGAGCATGACCCGGAAGTCATCCCCCCGGCGGACGGCGATCAGGTTGCCGAGCCGGTCCTCGTAGAGGTCGTCGACATGCCCTTCGAGCTCTTCGCGGACGATCTCCCGGATCGAACCCTCTGATCCCGAGAGGCCGTGAGCGTTCGAAAGGCGGGACAGGAGATCGACGAGGCGTTCCCGGTCGGGCGAGGGAGGGGTATTCGCGGCAGTGTTCAGATCAGTCATTGATGACTCCACGGATGCGGTCGAGGGCGGTGATGATGTCGCCGCGGGAGGCCGAGTAGGCGATCCGGGCATGGTTCGCGCCGGCGGGCCCGAAGGCCTCGCCCGGCACGATCGTGACGCCGGCGGCGATCGTGCGCCGGACCAGGTCGTCGGCCATCGGCGCAAAGAGGTAGAAGGCGCCCTCGGGGCGGGGGGCGGAGATCCCCATCGCGGCAAGTCCATCGCAGAGGAGGGTGCGCCGCGCCGCGTACTCTTCCCGCATCGCCTGGACGCAGTCCTGGGGACCGTTCAGGGCCTC
Source organism: uncultured Methanospirillum sp. (assembly GCA_964386835.1). Classification (GTDB taxonomy): domain Archaea; phylum Halobacteriota; class Methanomicrobia; order Methanomicrobiales; family Methanospirillaceae; genus UBA288. The sequence continues at coordinate 2,163 of CAYLUL010000119.1, read as the reverse complement.
GACGGCGGCGTACTGCGCGATCGAGGTGGCGCAGGCCTGGCAGTACTGGTGGACCTTGACCGCCTGGGCGACGACCTCGTCGGGGCCGGCGAGCCAACCGAGTCGCCACCCGGTCATCGCGTAGGTCTTGCTCGTGGCGTTGATCGTCACGACGTTCTCGCCGAACCGGCCGGGGGAGGTCATGCGGGCCCCGTCGTAGACAAAGTGCTCGTAGACCTCATCGGAGATGATCGTGACGCCGGCGTCATCGGCGTACTCGGCGAGCGCTCGCACCGACTCGGCGGGTTCGACCGAACCGGTCGGGTTCGCCGGCGAGTTGAGGACGAGCACCTTTGCGCCGTCCATCCGTTCCTTGGCGGCCTCGACGTCGACATGGAACCGGTCGTCGAGACGGATGCCCTCGGGCCGTCCCCCGGCCATCGACGCGAGCGCGGCATAGGAGACAAAGGCGGGGTCGGCGACGAGGACACGGTCCCCGTCATCGACGAGGGCCTGCATCGCGATGTGGAGGGCCTCGGACGCCCCCGCCGTCACGATCACCTGGCCGGGTGCGAACGCGAGGTCATTCTCCCGCCGCGACTTCGCGACGATCGCCTCCTGGAGCTCGGGGATGCCGCCGTTCGGCGTGTACCCGGTCCGTCCCTCCTCGATCGCCCGGCAGGCGGCGGCCTTGATATGGGCCGGGGTGTCGAGGTCGGGCTGGCCGAGACCCAGGTTGATTGCACCCGGCCCGGCGCCCTCGAACCACTTGCGGATCCCCGAGACCTCGATCCCGGCGACCCGGCGTGAGAACCGTGTCATGATCACTCGATGTTGGTGTGCCGCTTCTTCATCTGTCCTTCGTCGACCTGCCCGAGTTCCATCAGGCGCGAGATGACCGCATCGGCAAAGATCATTGCGGTCGTCTCGAAGATGGTGCCGAGCGGGGCGAAGGACTTGTGCTCGCCGGTCATCTGCCGGCGCTCGAACTCGCACGAGTCGTCGACGCCGGGGTCACGGTTGGACTCGATCTCGACCACGATATCGGCCATCGTCGCGACGCCCCCGGTGGGGTTGGCCGTGATGACGCAGAGCCGTCCGCCGATCTCCTTCGACGTGGACGCGATGTCCACCACCGTCTTGGTCCGGCCCGAACCGGAGAAGATCACCATCACGTCGTCAGGGCTGAACGACGGCGTGATCGTCTCGCCGACCACGAACGCCTGGAGCCCGAGGTGCATCAGGCGCATGGCGAACCCCTTGGCCACCAGGCCCGAGCGGCCGGCACCCATCACGAAGACCCGGCGTGCCCCAGAGATCGCCTGGATCAGTTCTTCGACCTCCTCGTCCTCGATCCGCTCCGCGATCTGCGAGATGCGGCTTCCCATCAGGCGCATCATGGCCTGGACTCTCCCGGCTCCCATTGCTCTCCAGGCATGGTCCCCCAGGCATGATGAGGGTTGCGGGGCAGGAGACGGCGCGATCAGGCCTCCCGGGGCCCGGCGAAGAGGCCGAGCCGGCAGAAGACGAAGGGGGCGCCGGCGATGCACCAGGCCCCGACCGCTGCCGAGCGGAGGTAGACCCCGAGGGCGGCGACCGGTCCCTGATCTGGAAGGAGGAGCGCGGCCCCGAACCAGAGGAGGGCGAGGACGATGAGGCCGACGAGCGTGGCGACGAGCCCGGCGGGAACTGAGCGGAACACCCGGCACCCGCGGTCCACCTCCGTGCCCAGCACGAGCCCGAGGCCGAAGCCGGCCGCGATCAGGGTATACTCGATCGAGACCGGGTCGAGGCCGGCGATCGGGCCGGTCCAGGCGGTATCGGGGGACCATGGACCAATGGACGCAGCGACGAGGCCGCTTGCGGCAACCGCGACGAGCGAGAGGAGAAGGGCGGCGAGGGCCACGCGGCGCGGGGGGTGGGCCTGTGCGATCTGCACCGCTCTCGGCCAGGCGAGAAGGAAGCCCGCGAGGATGGCGAGCCCGATCAGGTACCCGCCGATCACGTCCAACGGATAATGGACCCCGAGGACGAGGCGTGAGAGACCGATCATCACCACGAGAAGGGCGCAGCCCACGGTGGCGAGGGGCCGCCCCACCCTGAGGGCGACGAGGCCCCAGATAGCGGCGGCGAGCTCGGCGTGGGCCGAGGGAAAGCCGAACGAGGCCTGGGCCTCGTACGGGA
>CAYLUL010000118.1:5088-5742 GCA_964386835.1 uncultured Methanospirillum sp. | reverse complement strand
TTCACGCTGGCCTTCACGGCCGTGACGATGGTGCTGCATCGGCGGACCATGCCGCGGAGGATGTAGACCAGGACGGCTTCATGGCAGGCGACCATTCCCCGGCCTCTCCCTCTCCACATGATGAACACGGAGGGAATCTAACCATGGCCATCCCTATTCCATCCAACGGTTTAAGTGACAATGGTGGTTGCCACCGCACTGTCTATTTCGCGGTCATGTTCGAGCGCGTCGTCCACCCGCGCCGCCCTGTCTTCGACAATCAGGGCTGCGCCACTGAAGCCGCGTATGGTGACACCGCTCACGCCACGAGGCGATCCGCACCACGGCCGAGGCCTGGGCCGACACCGTGCCGGCGCTGGCGTAACGCCGGCCCCTGTCACTTCCTCTTGAGATTTGATCGATCATCAGTGCCGGCGGGATTGGAGCGGCTCGCCGGATCAGCAGGGTAATGAGGGGCCCACGATGGCCCCGTCTTTTCACGGACGTGAACTCTTTCTGCTGAGTCACTCACAGAATTCCCGGCGATCGAATCCGCCGACAGCCGCTCCCGCGGGAGTATCCCCAACGATATCCCCATCACGAACATCTGTGGAGATACTATCTCGCGAAGAGCTGGCAGCTCGCATGCACCCTGTGCGCGAGGGCCGCCAAACC
>CAYLUL010000118.1:0-5078 GCA_964386835.1 uncultured Methanospirillum sp. | reverse complement strand
GATCGTAATCCACCAATATCTGTGGCCTCTCTGCTCGATACCCTCCTCGCCCTCAACCCCTGGTGGACCGACCGTCCCTTCACGACCGGGGTGATCCGCGACCGATATTTCGCCCGCCTCCGTGCCTACCTCGACAGCCGGGAGATCGTCGTCGTGACCGGCGTCCGCCGCGCCGGCAAGACCACGCTCCTCTATCAGTGCATAGACGACCTGGTCCGGACTCGCGGGGTCCCGGCCCGGCAGATCCTCTTCGTCAACTTCGACGAACCCGGGCTCCTCGACGGCGACGACCCGATCGGCCGCATCCTCGAGACGTACCGCCGCGAGATCTACGCTGGTGACGATCCCTATCTGGTCTTCGACGAGGTCCAGCACGTCCCTTGCTGGGAGCGGCAGCTCAAGTCTCTCTACGATCGCCACCAGGCCCGCCTTATCGTCTCCGGTTCCTCCGCCGCCCTCCTTGACACCTCGCTCTCGGGCCTGCTCAGCGGTCGGTACCTCGCGCTCACCGTCTATCCGCTCGACTTTGCCGAGTACCTCGCCTTCATCGGCCATCCTGTCCCCGATGATCCCCTTGCCCTCGCCGCGAGCCACTACGACCTGATCCACCGGCTCCGCGAGTATCTCGTCACCGGCGGCTTCCCCCGCGCTGCGCTCGAGCCCGACTCCGCGATCCGCGCCGACCTCCTCTCCGCATACTTCGACAGCATCGTCCAGCGCGATATCGTCCTCGCCAACGCCGTCAGAGACGTCCGTGGCCTCCATGCCCTGCTCACGACCCTCTTCGCGAACGTCAGTACCCTGATCTCGTACCGCCGGCTCGCCGATCAGCTCGGCCTCGATAGCGCGACCGTCCGCGAATACCTCTGGTTCGCCACGCAGGCTCGCATTCTCTTCGAGGTCCCGCTCTTCTCGTACAAGGTCTCGGTCCAGAACCGGAACAATCGGAAGTGTTACTGCATCGATACCGGCCTGCGGAACGCGGTCGCCTTCCGGTTTTCGGAGGACGAGGGACGGCTGCTGGAGAATCTCGTCTTCCTCCACCTGATCCGGCGGGGTGGCGAGGTGTATTATTGGAAGGGGACAGGTGAGGTTGACTTCGTCTGGAAGCGCCCGGACCACGGGCTCGTCGCGATCAACGTCACGGCGACCGACGAGGTACCCGCACGGGAGGTGGCCGCGCTGCGCGATTTTGCGGAAGTCCACGGGGACCGCGTCGAAGACCTGATCCTCCTGACGGCGGACACGACGGGCTCGGACGGCCCGGTCCGCTTCGTCCCCGCCTGGCGGTGGTTGCTGGAACAGGATGCGGTCTTTGCACCCTGAGTTCCAGAGGAGCCGAGCACACGAATGGACCGAGCGATCGCCTGTCCGCGGCCACCGTCCGGAGTGCTTCCACGGACCGCTTGCGCAGACGTCCCGGCACCGTCTCGTTTCGCTCGGCCGGGAGTATCCCGCCGTAGCGCCACGCTCGCCGTCCTCGCCCGACTCGCGGCTGGGATGCGCGTCCACCTCCTGTCATCATGCGGGGGAGGGAGGAGCCGGACGACGCCCGGCGGGGGATGGGGGCGCAGCGAAGCGGAGTCCTCTGCCCCCTCGCGGACGCGAGTCAACCGGCGCAAAGGGGCCAGTCCCTTCGGTTACCCGGCGGATTGAACTGTGGCGATAGTCAGGAGGAACCATGAGAGATCTCCTTTCAGAAGTCTGTAGTCAAGACCGCGAACGCGGCAACCACCCTTGCGGATGGCGATCTCGCGTCCGCGATGGGCGGGACCGCGTCGCACCCGGTCGAGAATGATTCGTTCACTCCGACTCTGCGCTGCCACGGTCCCACTGGGAAGATCTATCCGGTCGCGTTCACCCGCGACCGGATCACACCAGGCTCGTATGAGGACGACGGGATCCGGATGAAAGTGGAGACCTGGGCCGATGGCGTGCCGGTGCTGGTCTGAGCACCACCCTCTCATCTGGGATTTGATCAGTGCCGACGAGTGTGGAGCGGCTCGTCGGCTCAGCAGGGTCGCTGCACGGGGCCATGAAGACCTGTTTTTTGATGGACTTGAACTCTTTTCGCTAGGTCTCTCCAACGGCTTTTTTCACTCGATGACTTCAGCCTCTTGTTTTTTTTCTCCACCGCCTTCAATGCACCTTCAGGATTGGAACCCGGGAATAGATCACAAAAATTTGCGACCCTCTCATCCACCTCCTGGAATAACACTCCGCCTCGGGATCGAGCATCCCTTTTTGAGGTTACACCAACTGATCCCTGATGGGCCTTATCGAACCGGTGTTGCCGAGATCGACACTGTGCCGGCATCTCCGGTGATCCATCCCGGAATTGGAATGGACCCGGGTTCCCATTCGACAGTATCCACCTTCAAACCTGATACGGCTCGTCTCTGATCCTTTCACCTGAGCGTTCTGGAACATCGCGACAGAAGGAGCGATCCTCTCCTGGGATCTGATCATGAGCCGACCCTGAGGTCTGTCCTTTTCGTGGGATCCGGCATATGCGGTGTTCAGGGCGTACTTCGTGCACCGTCGGGAAGCGATTCTCGGTCGGTCTTCTCCGTCTTCCCATGACACCACGGTTTCTGGGGAACAGAAAGAGGTGAACGGAAACAGGAATACACAATCCAGTCCCCCCTCTTCTCTCCCCTCCACCTCTGGTCCCGCACCCGGTTGAGTCCCGCATGCGGATTCGTAGAAGAGATTTCTCGTGTTCAGCTCTTCCAGGCCTTCATCGCCTCGTCCGCGACGTCATCGACCGAGACGTACTGACGGTCAGCCATCTTGGTAAGGATGTCCGTGATCTGGGTCGGGGCACCCCGCTTCTGGGCTTCAGCCGCAAGGTCTGCCTTGGTCACCGGGTAGGTCATCTCAGAGAGAGCCTGCCTGACCATCGTCATCGCCATCTGTTCCTTTGCAGAGTCGCCGACTCCGCCGATCGCCTTACCGATGCCGCCGAGCAGGCCTCCCAGCCCGCCTCCCTGTTCGTCTGCCATGATAGATTCCCGTGCCGGTCGTGGCACTAAGGTCAAATTCTGTCTTTGCCGTATTGAATGCATGGGTCGCTGCAGTGGACGGATCGCTCGTCTCTCCCATTTCATCGATCAGTGACAACGGATCCTTCCTCCCAGTTGACCGGCGCCATGACCCGGACGCCCGGAGACCTGCTTGTTCGCCTCATCAGAAGCACTCCTTTTTTTCCCTGCGCCTCATTACACCCATCGCGCACAAGGTTGCGCTCGGCCAGTCACAAATGACGTCCAGGGTGGAAATATGAACCTCGCCATCACCGGTGCCGGGATTGCCGGCGCCTACCTCGCAGCGCTCCTCGCTGCCCGGGGGGTCGCATTCGACCTGTATGACTCGGGGACCCACGGGACCGACTGCGGTATCTCCCCGTGTGGGTGGGGAGTCCCCTCCCACATCTCCCCCTACCTCGACGCGGTCGGACTCTCGCTGGACGACTACGCGCTCGCCCCGATGGAGACCCAGGTGATTGAGAGGCTCCGCGTGCGGACCCCGCTTCTCACGGTCGACAAGCCCCGTCTCGTCCACGACCTTGCGCGGTCTGTCCGGGTGCGCCGGCAGTCCGTCGCTCCCGAACTGGTGCAGGAGTACGACGTGGTTGCTGACGCAACCGGGATTGCGCGGGCCCTCCTGCCCCCCTGCCGCTCGGACCTGGTGCTCGAGACCCTCCAGTGCCGCGTCACATCCGGGACGGGGGAGAAGTCTCCGCTCGAGCCCACCGTGGAGGGGCACGTCGTCTCCGGGTTCGGGTATACCTGGGTCTTTCCCCTCGGCGAAGGTCGGTTCCACGTAGGTGCCTGCTCCGTCGGGCCGGCTGACCTGGAGGGGTTGGTGGAGCACGCCCTCCGGCGACTGGCAGGTCAGGTCCACCTCGCGTACCACTGCGCCTGCCGGGGTGCGGTCCGCGTCTCGTCCCCGTACTACGCGACCCCGTTCTCCGCGGCATCGGTGGCGCAGGATGGGACACCCCGTCTCATCGTCGGGGTGGGCGAGTCGATCGGGACCGTTGGGCCGTTCACCGGCGAAGGGATCCTTCCCTCCATGGAGTGCGCTCGGCTCCTCGCCGATCACCTGGAGGATCCTCAGGGCTATACCCGCGCCGTCCTCGCACGGTTCGGGTGGATGAGGCGGGAGCGGGAGACCCTCGACCGCCTGCGGGCTCAGGGAGGCGCGGCGAACCTGGGGCTACGCGATCGGTGGCGGTTCTACCTCAACGCCCGTCGCTCGGGGATCCGGCTCCCGCTCGTCGAGGCGGTGCGGAGGACGGGTCGGCTGTCGCACTGGGTGGAGGGTCCGGGACGGTGACCGTATCCGGCTCCCTGTCTCTGAACGTGACCTCCTTCCTGGTGGCGTGCGGCATGTCACGGGGATCGAGGCTCACGAAGGACGGCAGGCCATCACCGGGCTGTCACCGAGCCTGGATCAGGGAAAAATCCCAAGATTAATATCAATGGCCACGCCAATCGAGAGTTTATATTCATTCCAGGAGGTATCTGAAACGAAGGTGATCGAGATCGAGGGAATTGGGCCCGTCAACGCGGAGAAGCTCGCCGGGGCCGGCATCACGACCGTGGAAGGTCTGCTCGAGAAGGGCGCCACGCCGAAGGGGCGCAAGGCAATCGCGGCTTCGACCGGGATCAGCGACGCGTCAATCCTGCGGTGGGTGAACATCGCCGACCTCTTCCGTATCAGGGGTGTCGGCACGCAGTACTCCCAGCTCCTCGAGTCGGCAGGAGTGGACACTGTCGTGGAGCTGTCGAAGCGCGTTCCCGCAAACCTCACGAAGAAGATGAACGAGGTGAACCTCGAGAAGAAGCTCGTCCGGAAGGCGCCCGCGCTCTCGCTCGTCGAGTCGTGGGTCGAGCACGCCAAGGCGCTGCCGCGGGTCGTCACCCACTGAACGGGGCCATCCATCGGGGGTGAGGGCACTCGCCCGGCTCAGTCCCGGCTCTCCATCTCTGCCGGATGCCAGTATCGATCGATTGGGGGCGAGGTGATCCTCGTCAACGACCTTCCGTTCGGCCTGGAGGTCTATGCCGATC
>CAYLUL010000117.1:514-5812 GCA_964386835.1 uncultured Methanospirillum sp. | reverse complement strand
GACATCGCCCAGCACTACCTCGCAAAGGCTGGCATCTTCGCCCTGCGCCGTGTCAAGAAGTCCGACATGGAGAAGCTCGCCCGTGCAACCGGCGCCTCGCTCGTCTCCTCGATCGACGCGATCTCCGCCGAGGAGCTCGGCTTCGCGGGCCTCGTTGAGGAGAAGAAGCTCGCCGGTGAGGAGATGACCTACGTCACGGGCTGCAAGAACCCGAAGGCAGTTACGGTCCTGGTTCGCGGCGGCACCGAGCACGTGGTCGACGAGCTCGACCGTGCGCTCGAGGACGCGATCCGTGTCGTTTCGGTCGTCATCGAGGACGGCAAGTTCGTCGCGGGCGGCGGTTCACCCGAGATCGAGCTCTCGCTCCGTCTCAAGGAGTACGCATCGTCGGTCGGCGGCAGGGCCCAGCTCGCAATCGAGGCCTTTGCCACGGCCCTTGAGATCATCCCCCGCACTCTCGCCGAGAACGCAGGCCTCGACCCGATCGACATGCTGGTCGAGCTCCGCGCGGCCCACGAAAAGGGTCAGAAGACCGCCGGTCTCGACGTCTTCGCCGGCCACCCCGGCGACATGCAGGCCGCCGGTGTAATCGAGCCCCTGCGCGTGAAGACCCAGGCGATCTCCTCTGCAGCCGAAGCCGCCGTCATGATCCTCCGGATTGACGACGTCATCGCCGCGTCCAAGTCGGCACCCCCCGCGGGCGGCGACATGGGCGGCATGGGCGGTATGCCCGGCGGCATGGGTGGTATGGGCGGCATGGGCGGCATGGACTTCTGAAGTCCCGGTCCATTCTCCCCTTTACCGACCCAATCATAGCCTCCTTTCACACACGTTCTTTTTTTTGTATTCCGCCTCTCCGCGCTCTCTACTCGTTCACTTCCTGAACGTGCGTCCACGGATAGTGTCGGCATACCTTCTCGGTCCTGGTTGCGCGTTCGCTCGAGCCCTCGCCAGGGGGGGTTCTGTACCCTCCCCTCAGAAGAAGGCGCTCTCCGCCGCCTCCCAGCGGCGGATGGCGGCTCGGACCACGTGTACTGTCGGAGGAAGAACAAGGAGCGCTGCCATGCCGAGCCACGGGTTGAAAAGGCCGAGCACGACGAGCACGATCACGGGCAGACCGACCCCGACCAGGTAGGTGGCAAGGACCCGCGGGTCGTAGACGAGCACGTTCGGCGAGAGGCCTGCGAGGTAGACCATGACCCCGACCGACCAGGCCGAAACCCCGAGCATCAGCGCAAGCGCGGGGAGGGCGACTCCAGCGTTGCCCGACAGGACCGCCGCAGCGAGGACGATGGCGGCCGGCACCGACTGGAGGAGGGCGAAGAGGCCGAGCTTGGATCGGACCAGGTCGCCGACTGCGACCGGGAGGCAGGCGTAGGCACCCGGAGTGTCGAACGCCGTCAGCCAGGTGTACATGGTGGAGGCGAGGACGCCGGCGAGCACTGAGAAGAGGAGAAGGACGCCGTGGGTTGGGAGCACCGGGGCGAGGAGCGAGAGAAGAAACCAGCAGAGGCCGAGCGGGAGGAGTAGTGAGAAGAGGACCTGTCCGACCCCGCCGCCGCTCCGCCAGAGGTCGAGGAGGTCCCTGGCGGTGAGTGCCGGATACGGGAGCTGTCCGAGCCGACGGAGCAGTCCGGTAAATCGATCGGGGTGCTGGCGTTCGCTCCCCGCGGACCGGGTCTCGAAGAGGAGCAGTGAGACCACCAGCCCGGCGGCGACCATGAGTGCCGCAGCGCCGAGCCCGGTCCAGGAGAACGACCGGTAGAGGGCGAGGGGAAGGAACGGTGGGAGACTGCCGGTCGCCTGGACGAACGCAAGGACGATGGCGATCGCCGTGATTGCGAGCCCGGCGAAAGCAACTCGAGACCTACCCCAGACCGTGGTCACGAAGAAGAGCCCGGTGAGGCCAAAGAGGAACGCGAGCTGGAGCGAGACAAAGAGACGGAGAACTGCCTCCGCCGGAAGCCCAACGAAGGGCGAGGCGATGGCGACGCCCACGATCACCGGTAGAACCCAGAGGACCAGGTAGTAGACCGTGTCCTTGGCGACGAACGCAGTGAAGATCCGCCGTTCGGAGAGGGGGAGGGTTCGGGCTGCGTAGGCGACGAACGAGGCCTGGCCGAAACGCCGGTTCATCACCTCGTTACCGACAAGCCCGAAGCCCCCCACCATCGCGCCAAGGAGGAGAAAGAGGACGTGGACGATCGAAGCCAGGTCGCCGGCGGGGAGGGCCCGGTTCACCACGGGGACGAGGAACGTGCCCATGAAGGCCATCGCCGCGACCATCACCGGGAGGAAGGCGAAGACGGCCTGACCGAAGAGGACTGTATGGATCCGCCACTCCTCCCGGACCATCGCGATGAAGAGCTCACGCATGGTCGCATTCCCGCCGGACGAGGTCGAGGAAGACGTCCGGCAGGTGCCGGCCCTCGGCACGGAGGTCGTCGGGCCTTCCCGTCGCGAGCAGCCGACCCCGGTGGAGCACGGCATAGCCTGTGCAGACCTCCTCTGCCACCTCGAGAATATGCGTCGAGAGGAAGACCGTGTTCCCTTTCTTCACGTACTCCACCAGGAACTCCTTGACCTGGTGCTGGACGATCGGGTCGAAGTTGACAAGCGGCTCATCGATCAGGGCGAGCCGGGGCGAGTGGAGAAAGGCCTGGGCGAACATCAGCTTCTGGCGCGTTCCCCTCGAGAGATCCTTGCAGAGGACATCCTGCTTGTCGCCGAAGTCCAGGAAGTCGAACCACCAGTCGGCCGCCTTTTCCACTCCCGTGAAGTTCCGAACGGCGCCGACGAACCGGAGGTACTCGGCGGCGGTGAGAAAGGATGGTGGCGTCTCCTGCTCGGGGATGATCCCCACCCGACGCCGCACTTCGACCGGGTCCGTCGCGGCATCAACACCGAGCACGGTGGCTGTTCCGGCTGAAGGGCGTGTCTGGCCGGTCAGCATCCGGATTGTCGTCGACTTGCCCGAGCCGTTTGGGCCGAGCAGGCCGAAAAGCGCGCCTTCGGGCACCGCGAGGTCCAGGCCGTCAACCGCCACCGTCTCGCCGTAGCGCTTCGAAAGACCTTTCGCCTCGATCACCAGGGGCATGAAAAGTGATGGTCTCTGCAGGATATAGAAGCGAGTGTCGGGGCGAACGGTCCCTTGGCACCCCGGGTACTCAGTCCGGGGTGATCCCGGGTGAGGACGGGGGGAGGAGCATGTGGTGGACCCGGGCTCGCTCCCGGTCGATCTGCTCGGGCGTTGCACCGAACTCCTTCAAGACGTACTCGGTCATCGCGAGCGAGACCTCAACCTCGTCAGAGAGGATCTGGTCCACGCCGGCATCGCAGAGCTCTCCGCATTCACGCAGGTACTCCGTCCGGGCGATCACGCGGATGTCCGGATTAATCTCCCTCGCCATCCGGACGATCTCGCGGCTCCCCTGGATCTGGGGCGTGGTGAGGGCGAGCACACGCGTCGCCTCCACAACAGCCCCGCTAAGGGTCTCCAGGCGGCCCACATCCCCGTAGACCGCCCCGATCCCCTTCTCTTTCAGCGCGCGGACTGTGTTGACGTTCAGCTCGACCACGGTGATGTCGAACCCGTTCTCCCTGAAGAGCCGGACCAGGGTCTGGCCCACGGGGCCGTAACCGACGACGACTGCATGAAACCGGTCTGCAGCGACGAGCGGCAGGTCCGGCTCGCCAAGGACGTCCGGAGCCGTGCGGGCACGGATCCGTTGGGTGATGCGCGGCGTGCGCCGCTCCATCCACCGTTCGATCCTGACCTTCCCGCGGTAGAGGAGAGGGTTCAGGGTGATCGAGATCATGGCGGCCGCGACGAGTATGTTGGCCGCGTTCTCGGGCAGAATTTCGAGCTCCCGGCCCATGGTTCCGAGGATGAACGAGAACTCACCGATCTGCCCGAGGACGAGGGCCACCGAGAGCGCCACCCGAAGAGGATAGCGCATCAGGAGTACCAGGACGAAGGCCGAAAGTGGCTTGCCGAGCAGGATGATCGCGAGGGCGGCGAGCACCAGAGTGGGGACCTCAACCAGGCCCTGCCAGTCGAAGAGCATGCCGACCGAGACGAAGAAGAGGACGGCGAATGCGTCGCGCATGGGCAGTGCCTCGGTCGCCGCACGCAGGCTGAAGTCGGAGCGGCCGACCACCATACCCGCGAGGAAGGCCCCGAGGGCCATGGAGACATCGAAGAGCAGGGCCGAGCCGACCGCGATGCTGAGCGCGATCGCCAGCACGGAGAGCGTGAAGAGCTCGCGTGAGCCGGTGTCCGCAATCCGGGTCAGAAGCCGGGGGAGCACCCACCCTCCTACAGCGAAGGTGAAGATGCCGAGCACCACGATCTTGACCGCGGCGAGACTGGTTGCCGTCACGATATCGGTCGGGGTGGCCACGGCTGCACCGAAGATCGCCGGGAGGAGCACGAGCACGAAGACCGTGAAGAGGTCCTCCATCACGAGCCACCCGACAGCGATGTGCCCGATCGGTGTTTGCAGTTCGTTGTTGTCCGAGAGGACGCGGGTCAGCACGACGGTGCTGGCGACGGAGATGGCGAGGCCGAAGACGATGCCGGCCGACCAGGACCAGCCCAACCCGTGGAAGACGATAGCGCCGAGGACGGTTGCGGCCAGGCTCTGGACGACCGCGCCCGGAATGGCCACCTTTCGCACGGCAAGGAACTCCTTGAAGTGGAACTGCAGCCCGACGCCGAACATCAGCAGGATCACTCCGATCTCGGCGAGCTGTTCGGCCAGGTCAAGGTCGGCCACGAAGCCTGGCGTGTGCGGGCTGACCACGATCCCGGCCAGAAGGTAGCCCACGATGGGGGAGAGTCCCATCCTCTGGGTGAGGTACCCGAAGACCAGGGCTGCCACGAAACCGCCGGTCAGGGTGAGGATCAGGTCGATGTTCTGCACGTGCCCTTTCGGTCGTCGTGAGGCTTTAAAAGAATGTTCTTCCCGGAAATACCAGCCGATCCTGTCTCCTGGACCCTACCCACCACGCGGGGTCCGACAGCAGAAACCTTACTAGGGTTGCCGGCCTTTTTTCTTCGCATGGAGACGGAGGATCAGTTGCTTGGGGAGGTCAGGTGCTGCCATCGCCGGGGTCGCCCCAGGGTCCGCCGCCTTGTCGCGATCGGCACTGCTCCCCGGTGCTTTCTACCGCAATGTCGACCTGCGGAGACGTCTGAGTCGGTAGAGCTCCTGCCGGACGAACTTGAGTGCCTCCGCCTGATCGACCTGGAGGGGCTTCAGCAGGAAGAAGCTGCGACCGCGCTCGGCATATCAC
>CAYLUL010000117.1:0-504 GCA_964386835.1 uncultured Methanospirillum sp. | reverse complement strand
AAACCCTCTGGCGCGACCTCCACGAGGCGCGGCGCAAGGTCGCCGACGCCCTGCTGAACGGCAAGGCGATCGTGATGGCCGGGTGCTCCACCTCGATCGCTGGGGACTGCCCACGCAGGCTCCGCGAGACCTGCCCGCTCGTTGAGACCTGCCCGTATCGGCCAGCCAGGGACTCTACATTTAAGTAATTCCGCTCATAAGTGTACTTATTCTGCGGTGGGCCCCCGGGGCTCTGCCGCGGGTGGTGCTGTGATGGGGAAAGGAGAGGGGGCAGTCACGACTGCAGCGGCACCGGGCCTGGATACTGGGGGCGGGCAAGGTGCGAAGATTGGAGAGGATTCACTGGGTGCCGGGGAGCATCCGTCAGGTCCGTCGCTGATTACGCTCGAGCGGATTTCGGTGGTCTTCAACGGCAAACAGGTCCTCTCCGATATCTCGTTCGAGATTCCCGAGGGCGAGATCCTGGGGATCATCGGCCGTTCGGGCGCTGGCAAGACGGTGCTG
>CAYLUL010000116.1:0-5824 GCA_964386835.1 uncultured Methanospirillum sp. | reverse complement strand
GATCGGTATCGTCTTCAAGGATGGCGTGGTCCTCGCAACAGAGAAGCGCGCGACCATGGGGTTCATGATCGCGTCCAAGCGGGCAAAGAAGGTCTACCAGGTCGCCGACAGAATTGGAATGACGACCGCGGGCGGCGTCGGCGACGCACAGCAGCTGGCTCGTATCTTGACGGTCGAGTGTCGGCTCTTCGCGATCCGGCGGGCGAAACCGATCACGGTGGGCGCTGCCTCGACCCTCCTCTCCAATTACCTGAACCAGAACCGGTACTTCCCCTTCTACGTCCAGCTCCTGGTCGGTGGAGTCGACCGCACCGGACCATCCGTCTACTCGGTCGATGCGATGGGAGGAGCGACCCGCGAAGATGATATCGTTGCGACTGGCTCGGGGTCGCCGATGGCGTACGGTGTGCTCGAGGACCGGTTCAAGAAGGACATGGAAGAGGATGAGGCGGTCTACCTTGCGACTCGGGCCCTCCGTGCGGCAATGCGCCGGGATGCCGGGTCGGGTGAGGGCGTCCACGTGGTGGTGATCACCCGTGACCGGTATGAAGAACTCTCCGAAGAGAGGGTTCTGACGATAGAAGCCGCCATGGCGGCCTGATACGCATTTTTTTTAGGACGATTTTATGGGAATTGAAGAGCGGCTCAAGGATCTGAAGGACAAGATCAATGATAAGGTGCCCCAGGGGATCTCGGTCTCCGAAGTCGAGTTCGAGGGGCCCGAGCTTGTCATCTATACCGATGACCCAAAACGATTCGCCGATGAACCAGACCTGATCAAGACGCTGGCTCGCGACCTTCGAAAAAGGATCGTGGTACGGCCGACCGTCCTCGAGGACCCCGAGCGAGCCGCAACCCAGATCCGCGCCGTCGTACCGGAGAATGCCGGCATCTCCGACTTCTTCTTTGACCCCGATACCGGGGAGGTGCTGATCGAAGCCGAGAAGCCCGGCGTCGTGATCGGTAAGAACGGCGCCACGCTCCGGGAGATCACCAAGCAGATTGGGTGGACCCCCAAGGTGGTGAGGACCCCCCCGATCGAGAGCCAGACGATCAAGCAGGTCCGCCAGTACCTTCGGTCGGTCAACGAAGAGAGAAAGGAATTCCTGCGGACGATCGGGCGGCGAATTCACCGCGAGGTGACGAACCGCGATCAGTGGGTCAGGATGACGACCCTGGGATGCTGCCGCGAGGTGGGACGTGCCGCCTTCCTCCTCTCCACTCCGGAGTCAAAGATCCTGATCGACTGCGGTGAGAAGCCGGATAATTCCAATGGGACGCCGTATCTCTATGTCCCCGAGATCCATCCACTCTCCCAGCTGGATGCGGTGGTGCTCACCCATGCCCACCTCGACCATTGTGCCCTTGTCCCCCTCCTCTATAAGTATGGTTTCGAGGGTCCAGTGTACAGTACGCCGGCAACACGTGATCTGTCATCCATGCTCCAACTCGATTACCTCGAGGTGATCCGCAAGGAGGACCGGAAGATCCCGTACACCTCGAACGATGTCCGAAATTATCTCAAGCATTCCATCGTGCTTAACTACGGATCGGTGACCGATATCGCTCCGGACATCAAGTTGACGTTCCACAATGCCGGCCATATTCTCGGGTCGGCCATCGCTCACTTTCACCTCGGCGATGGACTCTATAATATCGCATTCACCGGCGACTTCAACTACGGCAAGAGTCGGCTCTTCAACCCTGCTGTCTCCCAGTTTCCACGGCTCGAAGCCCTGGTGATGGAGTCGACCTATGGGGGTTCGAACGACCTGCAGCCCGCCAGGAGGGATGCCGAGGAGAAGCTCTATGAGACGATCAAGAGCGTCGTTGGGCGTGGAGGGAAAGTTATCATCCCGGCGTTTGCCGTCGGAAGGTCGCAGGAGGTGATGCTGGCGATCGAGGAAGGGATCCGCCTCGGTAAGATCCCTCCGATCCGGGTCTACCTGGACGGGATGATCAAGGAGGCGACCGCGATACACACAGCCTATCCTGAGTACCTCAACAGCGACCTCCGGAACCAGATCTTCAAGGAGGGCCTGAACCCCTTCCTTGCCGAGTGCTTCTGCCAGGTCGACTCGCAGGAGATGCGTGAAAAAGTGATGGCCGGCGACCCCTGCGTCATCATCACGACGAGCGGGATGTTGAACGGCGGGCCGGTCTTTGATTACCTGAACAACCTGGCGGCGAACGAGCTCAATGCACTGGTGTTCGTCGGGTACCAGGCGGATGGGACCCTCGGTCGGCGGATCCAGAAGGGGTGGCGCGAGGTTCCGCTCGGTCGGCGGGACTCGATCGTGATCAACCTCGAGGTGATCACCGTCGACGGGTTCTCGGGTCATTCTGACCGACGGCAGCTGATGAACTACGTGAGCCACGTCACGCCGCATCCCGAGAAGATCTTCACGATCCATGGTGATGAAAAGTCGACGCTCGACCTGGCCTCGTCGATCCACAAGCGGTTCCGCATCGAGACCCGAGCCCCCATGAACCTCGAGACGTACCGGATGGTCTAACCCCCCCCCTTCGTGTATGCAACGTCAGCTGGCCGTCTACAGTGGGATCTTCCTGCTGATGGCGCTCTCGAATGCTGTCGTTCCTGTTCTCGATATCTTTGCTGACGGGCCTGCAATGCAGGGCCTGGTCTTCTCCGCATACTTTTTCGGTGCAATGCTGACGGTGCTGCCGGCAGGTATGGCGGCTGACCGGTTCAGCCGGCCCCGCCTGATGCAGGTCGGGCTCGGCGTCTCCCTTCTCGCTGGTTTTCTCATCGCGGTGGCCCCGAACAGCTCCTCGATCATCGGTGCGCGCCTCGTGGAGGGAGTGGCGACCGGTGTCTTCGTCTCCGCCGGATTGGCTCACGCAAACAGCATGGCTGACAACGGGCGGAGCAGCGGGGCGTTCATGGCCTCTCTGAATGCCGGTCTCCTCGTCGGTTTGGCTTTTACAGGGTATCTTGTGGAGGTGACCGGACTTCGGGACGCAGGAGTCCTGGCATTCTCACTTCTTGCCTTCGTTCCGTTCTTCCTTCTGTTCTTACTCAAGGAGGAGCCGGTGTCAGAACATAGTGAGCCCCTTGGTCGCCTGGCGCCGATGCTCTCGCAGTATCGCTGGTTGTTCTATGCGTCGGTGATCATGTTTGGTGTCGGCGGAGCAGTGACCGGGCTTTATCCTGAGTTCAGTTCTGGTGATCCAGGGCTCCTCGGTCTGCAGGTCGCCCTCCAGAACCTTGCGACGATCGGCGCCATCTGGATCGTTTCGCGCCTATCATTTGAGCCGATCCCATTGATCCGTGTCTGTGCCTTCCTGATGGCCCTTGCAGTCGGCCTCTCCTTTTTTTCACCGTTCGGGTTTGCCCTGATCGGTGCTGCCGGGGGAGCGATACAGTTCGCCACGTTGCTCTTCCTCTCCCGGACTGGCGAACCACAGGGGCTCTCGGCAGGGCTCTTCAGCACCGCCTCATATGCGGGCATGGCGTTCCTGCCGCCGCTTGCCAGCGTGGGTGCCCAGTGGTCCGGGTATACCGGTGTCTTTTTCCTGCTCGTTCTGCTCTCCATCAGCGTCACCCTGACCGTGCAGCGCTGCTTGCGCTGCAAAGGACTGGTCAATCGGGTTACCCCTGAGAGTGCGTAGGACGGGCTCCCTATCGATGGAGGGAAAGAGTCTCCGCTCCTGACTCAAAGGAATCACCCGGACTGGATTGAGCTGTTTGCTTGGTGGGAGACTCATCACTATGGCAACAAAAATCGATGCTCAACAGAATAGAAATCCGTAATTATCGAGTCGGTTAAATGGTTAATCAAGAAGGAATCTACAGTGAGTTCCTTCTCTACAATCGTTTTCGATCAGGCCTGGTTGGGCTTATCGGACCAGAGGCCGTGAAGATTGCAGTATGCCCGAGCACGAACATCCCCCTCGAGTGCCGGGAAGGATGCCTGTGGGACTTCTCCAGCCTTGAGGTGCTTGACAAACCGTTCAGGGCCACTCAGTACTTCAATCCATTCGATATAGTGAGACGGTTCCATTGGGTGATGAACGGATCCCACAGTCACCGTGATCCCGTCCGGCCCTTTTTCGACAACAGGGACGTGTTTCTCGTTGGCGGCGTCAACCGTATTCTCTCCCTGTTTCTGCATCGGTTGTTTGCAACAGACCAGCTGACCCTGACCCTCGTGGGTAATCGTCACAATCTTACCACAGGTGCCACACTTGTAGATCTCTAGCATATTCGTCTTCACTCCTGTCCTCGAAAGCTCGACCAGAACACGGATAAATGTTCCGTCATATGCGAATTAAAAAAGTGTTCCACCCGCCCTATCGCAGGAGCCGACGCCCCTCTCCGAAGTATTCGCCCCGCGCGATCCTTGTACTTTGAGAAATATCGTCTTCTGTACCCTCCTCTGATGCCTTCATCGGACGTCCCAACGTCTCGATCGATATCCTCGGGATCGTGGCTGGAGTCTTCGACACCCGGGGCATCTCCGGAGTCATCGACCGTGCCATCTCCAGGACCCGGCCACATCACCTCACGCACGGCACCCCTTCTCAGTTATCGCCGTCGACTGGTTACTCGGCAGCAGTGTGACTCCCGAACAGCTCAACGACGACGTCCTGGGCAGGACACTCGATGCAATCGCCGCGTAAGGCCCAACCAAGTTCTTAAGCGAGCTCGTCTCCATGCATCTCTTTGCGAGCGACTACGCCACACACTGCCTCCATGTCGACACGACGACCTTCACGCCCACGACATCACCGTCACCTGCATCCATCGCAAGGGTGGTTTGTGGGATCTCAAGCAGTTGGTCCTTGGGATGGCGACGGATCAGCACGGCATCCTGCTCTTCCTGTAGACCATCTCCGGGCATGAATCCGACAAGAAGTCGTTGTTGACGATCATCACCCAGTTCACTGACACCTGCAACACCCTGGCAAGTCCTACCATATCGCCAATCCCACCTTCTACAACACCGAGAACCTCGCTACGCTCGGCACCCGCGCCTTCTGGACCTGCCGGATATCGGCGACCCTGAGGGAAGTGAAGGAGCTCATCGCCGCCAAACTTTTCCTGCAACCGTGTGCGGACGATAGATACCAGTTTGCGGAGTATACATCCATCCAGGCTGGCAGTCCCAGGAAGTAGGCCGTCTATCACTCCGTCTGCGAGCCGGATGCCCGGATCGCCGCCGAGCTGTGGCTCCTGAAACATCCACCTTCCTCTTACACCTCGATGGAACTTCGAGACGTCACCCGGAAGATTACGAAGAAACGCGGCAGATCTAAAGGGGATGAGCTGGTTGTGATGGGCTATACGATCGCCGCCAGACTTGAATATAATTGACGGTTTGCTGGAAGAAGCCAGCAGAAACTCGGTCGGTTCATACCGGCGACGACTTCCTTATGAACAATATGACGCCGAGGTTCGAGAAGAACCTCAGGTTGCTGGGAATGGAGTAAAAAAAATACTACTGGTGAAAAAGGACCTGTGAAATGTGAGTTCCACAGCGACGAGGGTGCTGTATCGGATGCATGACCGAATTATATCTTTCTTCAGATTTCAGAAATGTTCATCCGCGCATAATGTTCACGGATTGGATTCAGAATCATGTCCGGCACGGGCTACGAACCCGATGTGTCTCGAGAGAACCGGAATACTTGCTTCGCTGAAGCAGTAGTAACAAAAGAACAGTCTCTAGTAATGAATAAAGGATAATAGCAGCGCACTATAGTTCCCGAGGACTCGCGTACCTCAGTACAGTATAATACGTTAACCGGCTTAACTTCTGGGTTCGGAATGGGTCCAGGTGTTTCCCGATTGCTATGGCCG
>CAYLUL010000115.1:0-5830 GCA_964386835.1 uncultured Methanospirillum sp. | reverse complement strand
TTTTACCGAGCAGATTCTTGAGACGACCCCAAACCTGATCTATACATACTCGATCGACCCGTTCCGGATTCAGTATGCCAATGCCAATATCATGACCATCCTTGGGTACACCGCGGACCTCGCGATGAGTGATTGCCTCTTGGATTATTCCGGGTTGATCCACCCAGATGATCGAGCGTCCCTTGAGGCGCACATGGCTGGCTTTGCCGAGGTCTCCGATGGCGATGTGCGTGAGGTTGAGTACCGCGTCCTCCACTCGCAGGGCCAGTGGGTTACGCTTCGCTGCCGTGAAGTCATCTTTGAACGTGGGAGGGATCTGGCCCCCATCCAGGTGATCGGGACTGCTGAGGACGTCACCGAGCGGCGGCGCGCCGAGGACGCGATCCAGAAAGCGAACCGACAGCTCCTGTTGCTGAACAGCATCACGCGTCATGATATCTTGAACCAGCTCAACGTCCTGGCCACCTCACTTCGCCTCTCAAGAGTCGATGCCAGAGACGCCTCGCCTCTTGATCACCGTGAACGTGAGGAGCGGGCTGTCGAGACGATCCGGCGACAGATCACCTTCACCCGTGACTACCAGAGCATCGGTGCCAAACCACCCCAGTGGCAGGTCGTTCGGGAAGTGATCGACCGCGTCCTCTTCGGGTTCGATCGAGAAGGGGTGGCAATTGAGATGGTCGGTTGCTCGTACGAGATCTATGCCGACCTGCTGATCGAGAAGGTCTTTTTCAACCTGGTTGACAACGCGCTTCGGCATGGTGAGAATGTGACGAAAGTCCGTTTTACCTGCACAATCGACGATCGAGGGCTTGTCATCGTCTGCGAAGATGACGGAGTCGGCATCCCGATCGACGACAAGGAGCAGATCTTTGACCGTGCCTTTGGCCGAAATTCCGGGTACGGCCTCTTTCTGGTCCGGGAGATCCTTGGCATTACCGGTCTCTCAATCCTCGAGACGGGAGAAGCAGGAGCGGGAGCGCGGTTCGAGATCCTGATCCCTTCAGGCCTCTACCGGGTTGCGCACGCGACCCCCGCCTCGACGCAGCAACCATCCTGACTCGATTTCAGTTCAGTCCAGGCGAGGGGCCGGGGGAAGAGAAAGGCCGTTTCGACCGGTCCTCCTGGTGAAGGCGTTGGTGAGCATGGTATAGAAGAGCCGTTGCAGGCGTGGGTCATGTCGATACCGTTCGAGGTTGGCGGTGAAGGCCGCATGCACCTCGGGATACTCCCGGGCAAGGAACTCCCGAAACGCCGTGCTCTCGACCATCGCATCCGCTGACTCAGAGCCCGGGAGTCCGTGAAGAAGTTCGTGCCAGCACCTCAATCCGAGTACCTCATCGGTTTCGTTTCCGAAGACCGCCACCGCGTACCGGGTGCCGGCACACCCTCCTGCCGCACCATCAACCGGGTAGTCGGCGGAAGAGAAGAGGATCAGCGTCTGGTCGCGGAGCGGGAAGGGGAAGTGGTGCCACTCATGCCAGATATGCCAGTTCTCTTCTTCGATCGGCGTTCCCATCTGGAACGACCAGAGATTTGAAGGCACCTGGTCCAGGATTCGCTCAACGATCGTCGGGGAAAGCGAACCGGGAACGAGGACGGTGATGGATATCGGAGGCGAAGGGTGCACCTGTGCACGCACCAGGTCGAGGAATCGGTCGAGCATCGTTGAACGTGGGGGTGTCCGCAACAAAAACCCTCGTGTTTGGGAAATGACATGGGCTCGGCGATCTGGCGAATGGTTTTTCATTCTCAACCATCCGTCCGAACCAATCATCGTCTGCCGGTGAGACCATCGAACGGCAGATCCTGTTGTAATGGTAATTCTGTGCCCATATCTCCTGTATCAGTAGATTTTTCTCGTGATATGCTGAACATTGAATGACGGTCTGTTAATGTCCTTCAGCTCCCTGGCACGACCCGGAGACGGGCGTTGATCCGACGCTGGAGCACCAGTGGCGACCCAGTTCTGATCGAGGTGTGTATCGGTGGTGTGGCTCAAGTGCGTCCGTCCTCAACGGACAAGCGGTGATGAGATCGTGCAGGAGACGATCTTCGTTAATTCGAAAGATATCTATGCATACACAATCCGTCATCAAGCCGGATCATTCTTCCTGCTCTGCGGCAACATAGAACAACCAGACTACCTCACCGTGGGCGCCTTTTCGAGCGAGGAGGAGGCTGAACAGTGCGTCACCGCGATCCTGGACTACACCGAGTACACCCTGCTTGATCCAAAACAGATTGTCGAGGAGAACAAGCGGATTGTCGCTGAGACGTACGAGCAGATGGCAGAAGAAGAACCCCTCGAGATCGAGAGCACCTGAATCTGTCCATACCTGTTTTCTCAAAGTCGTTGATCATTGCGTTTATCCGCTTCTGCGCGCAACCATTGTCTGGAGACAATCATGTGCATCGCTGTGCCGGCTGAGGTGATCGAGATTCGTGACGGGAACGTCGGGCTTGTCGACTACGGCGAACTCCGACAGGAGGTCCGTCTCGATCTCGTCGATGTCGAGGTCGGCGACTTCGTCCTCGTTCATGTGGGGTACGCGATACAGAAGCTCTCGAAGGAGGAGGCGCTTGAAACCCGTGCGGTCTTCCAGGAGCTCTACGCTGTCCTCGACCAGGAGGCGTGAGGCGTCCGGATGCACGAATCCGGGATCGCCTACGACCTCTATGCCACCGCGCACCGTGCCGCCGTAGAGAATGGAGCGAACCACGTTGTCCGGATCTCCGTTGAATTTGGCGAACTCGCAATGGTTAACCCAGAGCAGGTTCGTTTTCTCTTCTCGGTGATGGTTGATGAGGACCCCCTCTTCTCCGGGACAGTTCTCGATCTCGAGACAGTGCCGCCGACGATGACCTGCGACTGTGGTGGTTACTCCGGCACCGACCATTTTGTGTGCCCTGGGTGCGGCGGACTTCCGACAGTCGTCAGGGGGCGCGAAATAGTTGTGAAGAGTATTGAGATCGACATCGAGGATGAGAGCGAGTGATGATCGATTCCAGGGGGATCAATTGATGAAGGTGGACCTGATGCATGGTGCTGGAGGCGAGGTGATGGGAGAGATCATCTCCGTCATGACCCGGCTTACGCACACGAACGCGGGTGGAATTGGGCTCGAGGCGCTCGATGATGGGGCGGTGATCCCGATCAACGGGGCGAACGTGGTCTTCACCACCGACTCTCACGTGGTGCGCCCGCTCTTCTTTCCCGGAGGGGACATTGGTAGGATTGCCGTTGCCGGGACAGTCAATGACCTGGCGATGATGGGAGCCAGGCCGATCGCGCTCTCCTGCGGGGTGATCATCGAGGAGGGGTTCGAGGTTGCGGACCTCGAGCGGATTGTCGCCTCGATGGACACAGCCCTTGGCGAGGCAGGCGCCGCCCTGGTTACCGGCGACACGAAGGTGGTCGAAAAGGGATCGCTTGACGGGATCGTCATCAACACAGCGGGCATCGGGGTGGCGGAGACTGTCGTCCGCGACTCGGGCCTGGTCCCAGGGGACCGGATCATCGTCTCGGGAACGCTCGGCGACCACGGTCTTGCGATCCTCGCCTTCAGGGAAGGGTTTGACCTTGGCGATCAGCTACGGTCGGACGTTGCACCGATCTGGCCGCTCGTCGAACGTGCGCTCGCTGCCGGCACCATCCATGCAATGAAGGATCCGACACGCGGCGGGTTCGCGAGCGTGATCAACGAGATGGCGGCAAAGGCCGGTGTGCGAGTCGTAATCGAGGAGGAGGCTGTTCCCATTCGTCGGTCGGTGCGCTCCGCTGCAGGTTTGCTCGGTATCGACCCACTCCAGGTGGCGAACGAGGGAAAAGTGGTGATGGGTGTGCCGGGAGCTGAAGCGGAAGCAATCCTCGCCGCCCTGAAGTCCCACCCGCTGGGGGAGGACGCCGCGATCATCGGCACGGTCACGGAAGGGTCGCGAGTGGTGATGGCCACCGCCGCAGGGGGTGAGCGGTTCATCGAGACCCCGCTCGGCGATCCGGTCCCGCGGGTATGCTAGACCTCGTCCTCGAACACGTCCGGCTTCCGGAGGGAAGGAGCATGGACGTGGGGGTACAGAACGGGCTCGTCGTCCCATCCGGTGTTTCCAATCGCGCCGCCGAACGGATTGATTGCCGGGACTACCTCGTGCTTCCAGGCGCAATTGACATGCACGTGCATATGCGGGGCGGTCCTCAGGCGAATAAAGAGGACTGGAAGACCGGCTCGGAGAGCGCGCTCGCCGGCGGGGTCACGGTCGTGGTGGACCAGCCAAACACCGAACCGCCGCTCGATTCGGTCGACCGGTTCCACGCTCGGATCGAAGAGGGGAAACGTCGCTGCCTCTGCGGGTTTGCCGTTAATGCCGCTGTCACTCCGAATGCAGACCTGGAGGGACTGTTCGCAGCGGGGGCGATGGCCTTTGGCGAGACCTTCGTTGCGGCATCCAGTTACGGAGAGGCGCTCAATGAGCAGGACCTCGCGATCGCCCTCGGGCGGATCCATGCACTGTCCGGCTGCGCAACCCTTCACCTCGAGGAGCCGGCACCGGGGAATCCTTCAACCCTCGAGGAACACGATCGTCTCCGTCCCCTGGAGGGAGAATGGCATGCTCTCGAACGGGTGCTGTCGCTCGCACCCAGAGGGGCGAGGCTCCACTGCTGCCATCTGACATCGCCGGAAGCGATTCGCCGCGCCCGCATGGCCGGAGCGACGGTGGAGGTGACGCCCCATCACCTCCTCCTCGACTGGGGCCGGTTCTCCCCGGGCGACGCCCACGGGCGGGTTAATCCCCCGCTCCGCCATCCGCTCGCGCGCCTGGCTCTCTGGGACACTCTTGGGCTCGTCGATGTGGTGGCATCAGATCACGCCCCTCATACGACGGACGAAAAGGCTCGCCCGTTCGGCGAGGCCCCCTCGGGCCTCCCAGGGGTCGAGACGATGGTACCGCTCTTTGTTGCCCTCGTGCAAGCGGGGACGCTCTCGCTTGAACGGCTGATCGAACTTACCGTCACCCGGCCCGCACACATCCTCGGAATCTCTCCTGCCGGTTTTTCCCCGGGCGATCGTGCAGACTATGCCCTTTTTCCCCTCGGCGAGGCGAAGATAGAAGCCGGTCGACTCCACTCCCGGTGCGGGTGGACCCCGTATGATGGGATGCCGGCAGTCTTTCCGGAGAGAGTGGTGATGAACGGCTCGCTCGTCTTCGACAACGGACGGTTTGCCGGTACACCGGGCGCGTGGTACGCCGGAAAGGGCTATATCGATTGAGGGCGTTTACAATGATGCGCCGATACAGCGCTTCCATAGGTCCCCGGGTGATCGAGTGGCAGATGCCTGGATGTGATCCACGGGACAACCCGGTTGTGCGACAGGCGATGCCCGGCAGGGTAAAAACCGGCGAGGAACGGCACCACGCCACCGATGAGCCGCGTTTGTTAATGCCGGGCAACACCTCCTTTGAAGTCAGCCAGGGAGCATAAGCCATGGATGTCTCCGACGCCCTCTCGTCTCACGAAGATGGTTGCCTGATCGCACTGGAAGTCTCGCCGAATGCCCGCCGCGACCGTTTCCCCGATGGATATAACCCGTGGCGTCACGCGATCGGGTGCGCCATCACTGCGCCGCCCGTGGAAGGGAGGGCGAACCGCGCAGTGATTGAGCTGGTTGCCGCAACCCTCGGGGTGAAGCGGGCACAGGTCGAGGTGGTCTCGGGGGGAACCTCGACCCAGAAGCGGGTTCTCGTTCGGGGCAGGACTCCTGAGGACCTTCTGCCAGTGCTCGGTTTCACGGAGGGGTAGGGTGAGGAGTTCGTGACCCGGCCCCTGCCC
>CAYLUL010000114.1:0-5869 GCA_964386835.1 uncultured Methanospirillum sp. | reverse complement strand
GAGGAGATGATCGGGAGCCGGAACTATGGACGCGCCTTTGCCGGTTTTGGCGGCGCCTTCCCGGTCCTCGTCGACCTGATCGATCTCTCCTCCGAGGAGCTGGCGCGGGCGTATCAGGGCGTCAGGCGGTTCGGAGAGATCCTCTACTTCGAGACCTGGGTGCCCACCCTTCACGGGGGTCGGGGAGGATATCTCTGGGGAAAGGCGTCGCTTCTCACGGATCACGATGGGACCCTGATCGGCGCCATCCAGACCCTCCGCGACATCACGGACTGGAAGAAAGCGGAGGAGTCGTACCGGCAGGCGCTCTCACGCGACAGCACACTCCGCCGAGTCCAGGAGCAGACGGTCCCCCCCGGTCAATCGTGAGTGATCCCGGAGAGAGGGTCCGGAACGGGCAGCACTCGCCGGACCGCACCCTTTGGAACCAGGATCTCGAACCGAGCCCCCTCCCCCGGGACCCCGGTCTCGCGGATCGAAAGGCCGGTGATCGAGAGGATCTCGCGAGCAAGGAAGAGCCCGTATCCCGTGTTCCGCCCGTACCCCTGTTCGAAGATCAGGTCCTTCATATCGACCGGGACGCCGTCGCCGTCATCATCGTAGACGATTGCATATCCCTCCTTCCGGTCTTGACCGCGGATGCGAATCTCCCCTGAACCCCCGTGACGCGTGGAGTTCTCCACCAGGTTGAAGAAGACACGTTCGAGCAGGGGGTCGGCGTAGACCTCGACCCTCTCGAGTTCCTCGCCGATCAGGGGAGTGTGGGTATCTCCCGGCAGGACGACACGCCCGATCGTCTCCCGTACATTCTGCCATGACGGGGAGTGGACACCGATCTCCTGGTAATCCTTGGTGAACACGATCTGCTGCTGGATCGCATCCGCGGTCATCTCCATCCGCTCGAGAAGGGCCGGCACCTCCGACGGGTCCTCGGTCTCCCGGAGAGACTCGATCAGCCCAATCTGAGCGGTGAGCATGTTCAGGACGTCGTGCCGCGTGATGGTGGAGAGGAGGTTCAGCTTCCTGTTGGCGAGCTGAAGGGCTTCCTCGACCTGCTTTCGCTCGGTGATATCCACGATGACACCGACGATGCCCCCGACGGTCCCCGAGGGAGAGAGGAGCGTCGTCTTGGAGATGAGGGCGTCGTAGACGACGCCGTGAGCGTCGGGGACCGGGTACTCGTACTGCTGGATCCCGGGATCGGCGATCAACTCGTGGTCCCGCTCGTGGTAGAAGGCGGCGAACTCGGGAGAGAAGACCTCGTGAACCGTCTTGCCGATGATCGCATCGCGGGGACGATCGATCAGCGCCTCGAAGGCGCGGTTGCAGTCGCGGAAGACACCGGCGCAGTCCCGGTAGAAGACGGGGACCGGAATCGTGTCCATCAGGGCTCGTGCGTAGGCGACCTGTTCGGACAGTTCCACCTCCATGCGCCGCCGCTCGGAGATGTCGAGGATCACCCCGACCACGCCGGCGACAGAGCCGTCTGCGCGAATTTGGGCGGTCTTCGAGAAGAGCACCTCGTGGGTCACACCGGCGGCGTCCGTGATGGTGAACTCATACTGCTGGAGGTGCGGCCTGGCGACGATCTTCGCGTCCTTCTCCTGGTAGACATCGGCCAGCTCCTTCGGGAAGAGGTCGTGGATCCGCTTTCCCTGGATCAACTCTTTCGAAAGACCGACCAGTTCCTCGAAGGCGCGGTTGCAATCGAGGTAGACCCCGTCGGTATCGCGGTAGAAGACCGGTGCGGGGATCGTGTCCATCAGGGCATGGACGTAGTTCACCTGCTCGAGCAGGGCTCGTTCCATACCTTTTCGGCCCGTGATATCGAGCGCGGTCCCGATGATGCCCGCCTCGCCGTCGATCATGGTCCGGGTCCCGTGGACCTCCACCACGATCGGCCGTCCTGACCGGGTCCGGCTGCTGAACTCTGCGTGGGCGGTCTCAACGTCCCCCGCAACGAGGGTTTGCAGAAACGGAACAACCGATCGACGGTCAGCCCGGGTCACCAGGTCGTCGAACGTGAGCCCGATCAGGTGATCAACCGGAGAGTCGAAGATCTCGGCAAACCGGGGGTTGACGTAGGTGAGACAGTTGTTGACCGCGATGTAGATCCCCGCAGGGGAACGTTCGGCAAGCACTTTGAACCGGTGCTCCGACTCGGAGAGCGCTGCCTCGAACCGCTTTCTCTCGGTCACGTCCCGCCCGACCGACTGGGATTCTATCACCTGCCCGTGGACATCAAGGACCGCCCGGTGGGACCAGTGCTGCCACCGAACCTCGCCGTCCGCCATGACGACCCGGTGCTCGATGGTCGCCACCGGGTGCTCTGCCGTCAGGCCTTCGAAGAGGGCTTCGATCCGGGCACGGTCCCCTGCTGGGATGGTCGGCTGATACCGGTGACCGACGACCTGATCACGGGAAACCCCATAGTATCGGCAGAAGGCCTCGTTCGCGAAGACGTGCGTCCCGTCGAGGAGCGAACGGCAGATCAGCTCGCTCTGGGCCTCCACCACCGCCCGGTATCGTTCCTCGCTCATGCGGAGGGCCTGCTCGGCCCGTTCCCGCTGGAGGAGCTGCCAGAGCCCCTCGAACAGGAGGGTCGCCTGCCGGATATCGACCTCGGTGTAGGGGGCAACACGATTCGCCACGCCGGCGATCGCCACACATTCCCCGCCGTCGACGACCGGCACCTCGAGATAGCGCCTGATATCATGGAGGGATGAGGCGATCGATCCATTTGATAGATCGTTGAGGACCACCGGTTGACCGACCGGGATCGACGACCCCATGATACCGGTGCTGTCGAGATCGATCTCCCTCTCCAGGGGCCCCAGGACAGGCGCATCGCCCGCCTTTTCCGACCAGGAGTGGATGCGGAGCCGGGACTGGTCGCTCGCAACCGTCGCAAAAAAACCGACCGTCGACCCGGTCAGGTCGATCGCCGACCGGAGGGCGAAGTCGGTGAGCTCACGGATCGGAGCGCCGCGCATCTGGTTGAGCGAGAGGAGGGCAGCAAGACGGCGTTCATTGAGGAGAACCTCTTGCTCCATCCTCTTACGACGGACCGACTGCTCGATCATGTTGCGCAGTTCGGCGAACTGGACCCTGGGGTCGCCACCCTTCTGGAGGTAGAAGTCCGCGCCGTTGTTGAGGGCCTGGATCGCGATCTCCTCGCGGCCCCGCCCGGTGAAGATGACAAAAGAGGTGGTGTCACCCCTCTTTCGGAGGGCGATGAGGAGGGCGATCCCGTTCATCTCCGGCATTTCGTAGTCCGAGACGACGGCATCAAAGCGGGTCGACGCAAGGCGATCCAGGGCGTCCTGTCCCGATGAGACCGACTCGACCAAGAAGTCTCCGGCCCGCACCAGGTAGAGGCGCGTGATATCGGTCAGGGCCGGCTCGTCGTCTACAAGAAGTACCCGAATCATCGGATTTGACACTAGGGGTTGCCGCTCGAGATGGAAATAGGTGCCTCCTTCTGGTCGTTCTTTCCCCGGGAGCCCTCGGTTGTCCGCCTCACGTTCTTATACCTGAATCGCCCTATCGTGATAACAGCAATTTCCCCCGACTTTCGAGGTGCCATCCCATTGTTCAAACGGATCCTTGCGGCCGTCGACGGAACCGAGCTCGCCGAAGAGGTGCTCGAAGCGGCGATCGCCATCTCCAAGCGGTTCGATAGTGAGGTCCACGTGGTTCACGCCATTCATGGCGGCGTTTTTGCCAGTCTTTTGAGGAGCGACGACGATGACGAGGGGACCGTCATCGGCCCTGATGGACCAGTCGAGGAAGAGGACGACGACGATGCAGATTCGGTCGCCCGCCGGATGTGCGAGCATGCCGAGATGCACGGGACTGGGATCACGGTGCACACGCCCGAGGGGTCACCGGGCGAAGAGATCGTGCGGCTGGCCGAAGAGGTGAGTGCCGACCTGATCGTCCTTGGGTCCCGGGAGAAGAGCCTGGTCCGTCGCCTGCTCGTCGGCTCGGTCTCGGAGTACGTGATCGAGAACAGCCCGGTCTCGACCCTGATCGTCAAGCCCGTGCCATGAGACGGTCCCTCGAGAAGAGGGACGCCCCCAGGCGGATCAGGACGAGATCCGCCGCGTAGATCACGAGCCCGACGAGCAGCAAGACCGGGATCGAGAGGACCAGGAGGCCCGTTCCCTGTCCGACCATCAGGGCGACGATCACCAGGGAGAGCATGCCGGTCAGCTGGTTCGCCTCCATGAAGGTGTCGACCCGGGTCGATACCAGGACCGACGCTGCGACGCCGAGGATCGCAACGGCCGGCCCGATCCAGGCGGCGAGGACAAAGGCCGTCGCTGTCGGGAACCAGAACCCGCCGACGAGGTGGGCCGAGACCAGGTTCACGACGACGGTATAGGCAGTAAAGTTCAGGACCGCGGCGAGAATTGCCGGGATTGCCCCCGCGAGGACCTTGCCGGCGTAGAGCTCGAGGTCGGTCGCCGGGATGTAGAGCAGCCCTTCGAGGGTCCGGCGCTCCCGCTCCCCGACGAACGACTCCGCGCCGACGATGGCGGCTACCATCAATGGGATGATCAGAAAGAGCGGGGCAAGGAAGTACCCGAGCATCAGCACCACCATTCTCGCTCCGATTGGGAGGTCCTGCATTGGGGCCGGCATCAAGGCGGTGAGCGCCTCGAAGGGTCCGAGGTCGCCTCCGGACGGCCCGGTATCGAACGGGAGAAGGCCGATCAGCAGGGGTATGCCGACCGAGAAGAAGGCGGAGATACCGAGGATCGACAGGATCGCAAGCCGGTTCTGACGGACCTCGATGAGGTCCTTCGCCGCGATGGTGCGGACGGTTCGCCAGTTCATACAGCCTCCCCCTGGAGTGCGAAGTAGACCTCTTCGAGGGTGTGCTCCCGCCGCTGGACCCCAACGAGGCGGCCCCCGGATGCGACGGCCACCTGGATCACGTTCGCGACCACCTCGTCGTCAGCGGCGGTGATCTGGACCGAACGGCCCGAATTCTCGACGATCGAGACGCCCGCGACAGCGGCGATCGCCTGGATGACCGCCTCGCTGGGAGACTCGAGAAAGGAGAGGTGGACGGGGGAGGCGGCAAGAAGTCCCGAACCGAGCTCGTGAACGGTCCCGAGGGCGGCAAGATGCCCCCGTGAGAGGACCCCGACGCGGTCGCAGAGCGCCTCCGCCTCGACAAGACGGTGGGTGCAGAGGACGACGGTGCGCCCCTCGCCTCGAAGCCCCGTCACCAGGTCGTGGACCTGCCGGGAGGCGACCGGGTCGAGCCCTGCCGTGGGTTCGTCGAGGAAGAGGATTTCGGGGTCATGGACGAGGGCACGGGCGATCGCGAGCCGCTGCTTCATTCCCTTCGAGAAACCACCGACCGGTTCATCGGCACGCTCTCCAAGCGCGAACTCTTCGAGAAGGTCGTCGACGCGGCGCGTCACCCCTGACACGGGAACACCGAAGACGTCGGCGGCGAACCGCAGGTTCTGGCGGGCCGTGAGCCGTTCATAGACAGCCGGCGTCTCGGTCAGGACACCGCACCGCTGACGGACAGCGGAACCCTCGGTGGTTGGGTCGAGCCCGAGAACCCGGGCCGATCCGGCCGTCGGAGAGAGCACCCCGGCCAGGAGCCGAATCAGGGTCGTCTTGCCGGCGCCGTTCGGACCGAGCAGGCCGAAGACCTCCCCGAGGGCGACCTCAAAGGAGATCCCGTCGACCGCCCGTACGGAACCGAAGACGCGGGCGAGCCCGTCCACAGCGATCGCGGTGGCCATGATGAGGGATACGACGGGACGATCGAAAAAGAGAGCGGGTGTGTGGGTCAGGCCGCGCTCGGGGCGCCGGTGGAACGGCGCCGGTCGACCCAGGACTG
>CAYLUL010000113.1:0-5922 GCA_964386835.1 uncultured Methanospirillum sp. | reverse complement strand
CCTTCAGGGCCTGCCTGAGCACGGTCTCGGTCTGGGGCATGGTCCCCTCGACCGCATCGACCACCACGACCGCACCGTCGACAGCGCGCATTGCGCGCGTCACGTCACCGCCGAAGTCGACGTGACCGGGTGTGTCGATCATGTTGATCAGGAACTCTTTGCCCTCATACTCGTGGACCATCGAGACGTTGGAGGCGTCGATCGTGATCCCACGAGCCTGCTCCTCCTCGTCGGAGTCCATGAAGAGCTGACGCCCGGCGAGCTCCTCGGAGATCATCCCTGCACCGGAGAGCAGGTTGTCTGAGAGCGTGGTCTTGCCGTGGTCGATATGTGCAACGATCCCGATATTACGGATCAGCTCAGGCTTGTCCATGAGCTCTGTGACCCGGTCTACCATCTTCTTGCCGCGTGACATGTATGCACCAGAAAAAGGGGGGAGATTATCTGGCGGACTTCGCGATCCGCTCGCGCTCTTCTTTCTTGCCGACCGAATAGGCCTTGATGTCGCCCTTCGCGGCTGCAATCAGCTCGTCGGCAAGGGCGGCCGCGACCGACTTCTTGCCGCGGCTCGCCTTCTGCACGCCCTCGGTGATGAACTTGAGCGCCGAGTCGACACGCCGCTGGGGGGCCGTGTCGACCGACTTCGGGACGTTGATCCCGCCGTACTTCAGGCGGACCGTCTCCTCGCGGGGGCCCGCATTGGCGACGGCCTGGACGAGGACCTGGACCGGGTTCTGCTTGGTTTTCCGGGCGATGATCGCGAAAGCGTCCTTGACGATCCGGATCGCGAGCTGCTTCTTGCCCGTGTTCTGCTCGGACTGCATCAGGCGGTTGATCAACCGCTCGACGATCAGCATCTGGCTCTTCGTGAAGTCTGCTCCATTCAGCTTGCCGCAGGAGTGCGGCACGATCATCGAGTGCAGGTTCACGTACCGCTCGAGAGCGGGGTCCGCGATCTCCACCTCTCCAACATCGTAGAGGTTGAAGAGGAGCTGGGTCGTGCCGGTGGACACCGGCTCGGTGGTCTCTGCTTCCATGATTAACGCCTCGGCTTCTCCTTCCGCCCGATCACCATCTCGTGAAGCGAGACGCTGTTGACCTGTGTGACCACGAACCGCACGCCGGGAATATCACCCATCGAACGGCCGAGTCGACCGCCGATACCCTCGACCGTGACCTCGTCGTGCTCGTCGATGTAGTTGATTGCGCCGTCGCCGGCCGCGAACGCAGTCACCTGGCGACCGTTCTTGATCAACTGGACGCGCACGCACTTGCGAATGGCCGAGTTCGGCTGCTTGGCCTCGACACCGACCTTCTCGAGCACGATGCCCCGCGCCTGCGGTGCACCCTCGAGTGGGTCGCTCTTGATGTCGAGTCCGAGGAGACGCCGTGCGTAGTTCACGTCGCTCCAGCGGAACTTGTTCGAGTCCCGCTTCAATTTCCTGGCTGCGAATTTGCCCTGTCCCATGGGATACCCTCAATGTATACAGATATCGAGAACGGCTGTCACCGATCGTGAGATCAGTCATGCGACGGGAACGAATATATTTATTCGTACGCCCGGTTCCCGCTTGCGTATATTATTCGATCCGACCGGGTAATAATATAGTCCTCACCGCACCACCTGTTGGTGATGACCGTCCGGATCTACAAGGAGGTGGAGTTCGACGCCTCGCATCGCCTTCTTCAGTATGAGGGCAAGTGCCATAACCTCCACGGCCACCGCTGGAAGGTGGAGGTCTGGATCGAAGGGGTTCCCGACCCCGTTTCGTGCATCCTGCTCGATTACGCGCGGATCAAGCAGGTCGTCCAGCGGTTCGACCATCAGATCGTCCTGAACGCGGCGGACCCGATGGTACAGGCGATCGAGGCGTTCCACCCGGTGGTGGTGACCGAGGGCGACCCGACGAGCGAACTCCTGGCGCGCATCATCGCCGACGATCTGGACGAGGCGTGCCGCGGGTCCGGCGTGGCTGCGCGCGTGACCCGGATCCGGGTCTGGGAGTCGAAGAACGCCTTTGCCGAACTCGACCGATGAGAGTCGTTGAGGTCTTCCGGTCGCTCCAGGGCGAGGGGAGGAACCAGGGGCGACCGACGGTCTTTCTTC
Organism: uncultured Methanospirillum sp.; assembly: GCA_964386835.1. Classification (GTDB taxonomy): domain Archaea; phylum Halobacteriota; class Methanomicrobia; order Methanomicrobiales; family Methanospirillaceae; genus UBA288. The sequence goes on along the minus strand of CAYLUL010000113.1, from coordinate 3,815 downwards.
GCCTGGCCGGCTGCAACCTCGCCTGCCGGTGGTGCGACACCCCGTACGCCCGTGACGGGGGGGAGGAGCGCGGCGGAGCGGACGTGGTCGAGGCTGTCCGTGACGTCGCCGGCCCGTGCCGCCTGGTCTGCGTGACCGGCGGCGAGCCCCTGCTCCAGCAGGAGCCCCTCGTCCCGGTCCTGGCCGCCCTCGCCCGGGAGGGGTTCTCCTGCGAGATCGAGACGAACGGGACGATCCCGTTCGAAGCGTCCCAGGCCCATGCGGCGATCACGATGGACGTGAAGTGTCCCTCGTCGGGCGAAACGAGCGACCTCTCGCTGCTCGCCGCGCTCGGGACGGGGGACGCGGTCAAGTTCGTCGTCGCCGACCTTGACGACCTCGCCTATGCCGAGCGCGTCCTGGCGGAGCACCCGACACGGGCCGAGGTCTTCGTCTCGCCCGTCCACGGGGTCGAACTCGCCCCGCTGGTCGATGCCATCCTGGAGCGGAACCTGCCCGTCCGGTTTTCGCTCCAGCTCCACAAACTGATCGGAGTCCGATGATGAAGGCGGTCTGCCTGCTCTCCGGCGGCATGGACTCGTCCACGCTCGCCTACCTTGCACGGAGCCGGGGGTACGACCTCCTCGCGCTCCACCTCAACTACGGCCAGAGGACCGAGGCCCGGGAGCTCCGGGCGGCCCGAGCGGTCGCCGAGCGTCTTGGCGTCCTCGAGTTCCTGCCTGTCTCGGTCGAATACCTCCGCCGCTTTGGGCGATCGAGCCTGACCGACTCCTCGGTCGAGGTCGATCAGTTCGACCCGGCGAAGCCCGAGTTGCCGAACACCTACGTCCCGTTCCGGAACGGCAACCTGCTCGCGATCGCGACGAGCTACGCCGAGTCCCGCGACGCCGAGGCGGTCTTCATCGGGGTCCAGGCTCTCGACTACTCGGGCTACCCCGACTGCCGGCCCCAGTTCATCGAGGCGTTCCAGTGCGTAATCGACCTGGGGACGGCGGACACCACGTCGATCCGCCTGGAGACCCCCTTCGTCGGCCTCTCGAAGACCGACATCCTCCGGATCGGCACCGATCTCGGGGTGCCGTACGACCTCACCTGGTCCTGTTACCAGGGCGAGGAGGAGGCCTGCGGCGTCTGCGGCTCCTGCCATTTCCGGCAGGCGGCCTTCGCCGAGCTCGGTCTCCAGGACCCCATACCGTACCGGGGGCGGTCCTGATGGAGATCTGGCGAGGGCGCCGACTCTGGATCGAGCGGCGATCGGTCGAACTCCCGTCGGGGCCAAAGGAGTATGTCGTGGTCCACCCCGGGGGCGCGGTGGCGATCCTGCCGGTCGACGGTGACGAGGTGGTGCTGATCCGCCAGTACCGGGCCGCGGTCGACGCCTGGGTCCTGGAGGCCCCCGCCGGGACGCTCGAGCCGGGCGAGGACCCGAAGGCCTGCGCCGCCCGGGAGCTGATCGAGGAGGCGCGAATCGCAGCGGCGGAGCTGGTCCCGCTCGGGACCATCCTGACCACCCCTGGCTTCACGGACGAGGTGATCCACCTCTATCTCGGGCGCGGACTCTCCCCCTCTACAGCGTTCGACCCTGACGAGGACGAGCAGATCGAGGTGGTGCGGGTGCCCGTCGACGAGGTGCGCGCGATGGCGCTCGACGGGCGGATCGCCGACGCGAAGACCCTCTGCCTGGTCCTCCGCGCCCTCGTGGCGCCCGGTTCCGGTCCATGACCTGCCGGTGGCCGGCAGCGCTCACCGCCCTCGGTCTTTTCGCCCTGCTCGCGATCACTGCGGGCTGCACTGGAACGCCGGCGGAGGACCGGTGCCAGGTCAACGACGACGGTCGTCTCTCCCTCTCGCTCGCCGGGGGGGGCGACCGGCACCTCGAGGTGCTGGAGCGGGACGAGAACTACACGTTCTCTCGTGCCGTCTTCACAAGCGGCGGCGCTCTCGTGACCGCGTACATCGGCGCGCCGGCCCGCCCGGCGGCGGTCAGGGTCGTCTACATCCCGGGCGCGAACGAGCCGGTCTCGGGCCACCGCGACCGGTTCCGGCGGTACGCGGACGCCGGCATCGCCTTCCTCTACCTCGACGTCCGGGGGAACGGGTTCGAGACGCCGGGGGCGCGGACCGACCTCGGGGCCGAGTTCCGGGAGTTCGAGCGGGGCGGGTGCCCCCAGTCGTACCGGATCGTCGCGGACGTGCTCCGGGCCCGAACCCTCCTGGTGGAGGAGTTCGGCCCTGCCACGATCTGGGTGGTGGGCTCGTCGAACGGCGGGCGGTACGCAGCGGTGGCGGCGGCGATCGAACCGGCGTTCGCGGGGTACGCCGGGGTCTCGACATCGGGGTATGGTGACCTCTCGGGACTCGACCCGGCCCCCCGGCGCTTCGTCGCATCGCTCGACCCGTCCTCGAATGTCGGGGCGATCAGCCCGCGCCCGGTCCTGGTCTACCATGCCGCGACAGACCCGGTCATCCCGTTCGCGGATGGGCAGGCACTCTTTGAGGCCGCCCGCGACCCGCGGGCCTTCATCCCGTTCTCCGGCCAGCACGGGATCGACCCGGTGGTCGACGCAGACCTGATCAGCCGCCTGACACAGGTTTATGGCCGGTAACGGGCAATATATACCGACACCCAGGAGGGCCGGATGACAGAACAGGTCGAGATGGATGAGGCGCGCCGCCGGTACGAGTTCAAGAAGGCGCTCGAACGGCTCGAGGCCAAGCAGGGCGCGGGTACCGAGCTGATCACACTCTACATCCCGCCCGACAAGCAGATCTACGACGTCACGGCGCAGCTCCGCGACGAGTTCGGCCAGTGCTCGAACATCAAGTCAAAGCAGACGCGGACCAACGTCCAGTCCGCGATCTCCTCGATCCTCTCCCGGCTCAAATATTATAAGCGGCCGCCGGAGCGGGGGATGGCGGTCTTCTGCGGCACGATCCAGCTGGGCGGGGACAAGTCCGAGCTCGAGTGCCAGATCGTGGAGCCGCCGGAGCCGGTCAATCTCTATATGTACCGGTGCTCCTCGACCTTCGAACTCGAACCCCTCAAGCAGATGCTCGAGGAGAAGTTCGTCTTCGGCCTCCTTGTCCTCGATCGGCGCGAATCCTACTGGGGATTCCTGCGCGGCAACCGGATCGAGCCGATCGGGGGCGCGACATCGACGGTGCCGGGCAAGCAGCGCAAGGGTGGCCAGTCGTCGGTCCGTTTCGCCCGTCTTCGCGAGATCGCGATCAACGAGTTCTACGTCAAGGTCGGCGAACGGGCGAGCGCCGCGTTCATGGCGGAGAAGGACTTCTTCGAACGGTTCAAGGGGGTCCTGATCGGGGGACCCTCGCCGACCAAGGAGGAGTTCGAGGCCGGCGCCTACCTGCACCATGAGGTCCAGAAGCGGATCGTCGGGCTCTTCGACGTCGCCTACACCAACGAGTCGGGCCTCGCCGAACTGGTCGACAACGCCCAGGACGCGCTTCGGGGCGTCGAGGTGATGAAGGAGAAGGAGAGCATGGCCCGGTTCCTGCGAGAACTCGTCAAGGACGACGGGCTCGCCTCGTACGGCGAGGAGTCGGTCCGGCACAACCTCGAGATCGGGGCGGTCGATATCCTTCTCCTCTCGTCCGGGCTCCGCGAAGTCCGGCAGAAGATCCGGTGCGAGGCCTGCGGGTACGCGACGGAACGGACGGTGAAGACGAAACCCGGCGAGCTGACGAGCAACCTCGACGTGGGCTCGTGCCCGACCTGCTCGGCCCCGCTCTCGCTTGCCGAGGAGTCCGATATCATCGACGAGCTCACCTCGTTCGCGGACCAGTCGAGCGCGAAG
>CAYLUL010000112.1:4885-5923 GCA_964386835.1 uncultured Methanospirillum sp. | reverse complement strand
ATGCTGCGGGGGGGATCCGAACCCCCGATCTCCAGATGTCTCAGGAAACGGCGCCTCATCGCGAATGAAACCCTATGAGTCTGGCGCCATAACCGGCTAGGCCACCGCAGCCTGCACGATGTGCATAATAAGAACGCAGGAAAAACGGATAAAGATTCTCCTTCCCCGGGGTCATCGGAGCCCGTTATCCCAGCATTTCGAAGAGACCCACCACGTCGCCGAAGTCGATGCGCAGGTTGCGGTTGAAGTCGAAGAACTGCATCGGCTCGTTGCCGCTCATCCACTCCATCCCGTTGAAGAAGACGACCACGTCCGCGAAGTCGAGCCGTCCGTTCCCGTTCACGTCCTCAAAGAGCCGGTCGCCGTCCAGGTCCTGCGGCCGATTCGTCCCCGGCGGCACTGCCACCGGCGCCGGCATCGCGTAGACCACGAGCGGGAGCGCGTCCACGTTCAACTCGTCGGTGGTGAGGGTGTACACCTCGTCCCCGATTCCGTCACGATCCGTATCAAAAGCCCCGTCCGACCAGCCCCTGTTGTCGGGCGCACCCCAGAAGTTCCCGCCCGAGAACGGCCCGCCGACCACGTTCGTCCGGCTCGTGCGGGTCGTATTCCACTGGTTTGCGAGGGGAGTGCCAGCGATCTTCGCGTTTCGCGGGGTGCTGAACCGGTTGTCCGTCACCCGGTTCTCTCCCGCGGAGTACAGGGAGATCCCGGTCCCCCCGACCGAATCGATCATATTCCCTATCACCGCGTTTCGGCTCGAGTTTCGAATAAAGACCCCGACCCAGTTGTCGTGGAAGCGACAGTCGACAACCGAGACACCCGACGTCCCCCCGTCGAGCGTGACGCCAGCGAAGGTCGAATCCAAAACCGATGTCTTCTCCAGTGAGCCGCCGGCAATAGCGTAGAAGGCCGCGCCCTCGTCCCACCCGGAGAGGACCAGGTGTCGTGCCGTCACGTTCTGAAGGCTGCTGCCCGGCCGGTACGCGAGGAGGCCGTACTGCCCCGAGGACGATGCCGCACCGACCGTGTGGTTCC
>CAYLUL010000112.1:0-4875 GCA_964386835.1 uncultured Methanospirillum sp. | reverse complement strand
CCCGTCCAGGACCACGTCCGACGCCCGCACCTCGATCGCACGGGAGGCGTCGACGGACGGGAAGTCACGGGCAAGGTAGTAGTCCCCCGGCGCCGTGATCGTGAACGGAAGGGAATCGATCGCCTGCGGAGTCGTCGACGATGTCGGCTCGAACTCCACCCGCTCGGTCATCCAGAGCATCGAGGCATAGTCCTCTTCGAAGGTGTGGACCGAGGCATCGTAGTCCAGGTCCATCGAGAGGTGGAAGAGGCCATTCGGCCGGTCCGGCATCGTCCCCCACGAGTTGAGCAGCACCCAGTAGCGGTTGTCCGGGTCCGTGTCGTTGTACCCGACGCAGACGACCGCGTGGCCCGCTCCCTCGCGCTCGTTCCAGGCCGTGTTCACCCAGGGGTCCGGGTCCCACGCGGGCCCGTTCTCGCTCACGAGGTCCCAGTGGTCGTAGAATGAGTACCAGGCGGTCGTGTTCGGAAGGTAGAACGCGATCCAGACCGCGCGCCCACTATCCAGCACCGACTTGATGTTCGCGATCGCCTGGGCCTGGCCCAGGTGCCGGGTGGGGATCCGCTCTTCGGTGATCGATTGCACCGAGTAGTGTGGGTCGGTCGCGATCGCGTAGGCCGGTGTGAGTGAGCGGCCGTTCTCCGCGCACCACGCAACCCCATCCCGGTAGTCTGCGTTCTCGTTCGACCACGGCACCGCGATGCCGGCTTGGGCGTAGAACGAGGTAAAGTCCCTGAGCATGCCCCCGTCGCCGGCCCACCGCACATTCGAGGAGGTGGGACGATAGTTCGCATCCAGGTACTCAATCGAGAGGCGATCCCGGACGCCCTCCTGGACCGCGTGCGCAATCTCCATCACGCCCGTCCCGGCCCATGCCCAGCAGTTCCCGACCCGCCCCTGGTCCCGTTCGTCCGGGACGTAATCGAGGTAGGGGAGCAGGTCCTTCGAACCTGTCGAGGAGCCGGCGGCGCGTACCCGTGCCGGCTCGAGGGAGACCGGGGGGGCCTGGTTGTAGGCGTCGTTCCAGGCCTCCAGCTGCCCGGTAGAGGGACGCATCAGCCCATGTTCGCCGGCCGTCGAGGCCCCGGCGATGGAGACGACAAGGAGGAAGAGGAGTATGGGAAGACAGAGACGGAGGGGACGTGCAAACGGAACCACAATACAGGGTTATCGACCCGGAGAAAAAAAAAGAGTTTCTCCGGCCCCGGGTCGTTCACCCCTGTGGCCCGACGTATCGGGCAGGTCGTGCGTTCACTCTCTCCCCGCGACCGATCTCCTCAGTTCGTGAGCATTTCGTTTCCGAAAGCGGCGAACACCGAGATATCCTCGATCGGCGCGGCGAGTTCACGAACCGCCGACCGAGTCACCGATCCCTGTTCTTCGTCTCCGACATATTTTCCAGGCGCAATGCGACAATTTTTCATGAACAGCAGAAACCGGAAAAACCACCGACGAATGGTTCGCGTTCAGGAAACGAGGGCTGCTTTCGCTGCCGCAGAAGGCCCGGTTCGCTTCCGCTCCGTTGCTCGGCGGGACTCTCGGGGGAGGGGGAGCCTTCCCCCCTGCCGGCTACGGTCGGCTCCCTCTTCTTGTGCTGAACGGTGATAGCCCGCTCAACGGGCGGGGCGGGGCTGGCCAGCGAGCCAGTCGAGATCGTTGTGAGCGCGGGCGAGGTCGGCGAGCGGGCGAACGCGAGCGATACAGCGCCGATCCGGGACGCCAGCGGTCCGCGGGAGCGGGATGTGCCCGAAGAAAGAAGGGGGGATCAGTCCTCGTCCGGCCACAGGACCGTGAGCACCGGCTCGGTCCCGTCCCCCGGGCCTATCACGGCCCTGAACAAAATCATCCACAACACCCCACCGATCAGCGTGTAGAGGTGAAGCCGCCACACCGAGCCCGATCTTGGCCGAGCCGGCCCCGCGGGAGGATTATCTCGCCGGCAGCTCAGTCATCATGATCGCTATCACGTGCCCTGTTGTTCCTCGGCGTGTCGGGCTCAATAAAAAGGGGTTCTCCGGCCCCGGGTCGTTCACCCCTGTGGCCGGGTTCGAAGGTAGGCGCCGACCGCTGCCGAGATCGCCGCCACCTCCTTGGTCTGCCGAAGCGACGTCGCCAGGGTTGCCATCCGAGCCTCATCCTCGCGGAGTGCCCGCATCAGGCTCTTCTGGATGTGCTCCTCGGAGAGGAAGTGGGTGTGGGTCTTCCCATCGATGAACTGCCGGTTATTCATCAGCGCGTAGTGGAGCGGGAGGGTTGTCTTGACACCGATGATCACATACTCTGAGATCGCACGGCGCATTCGCTCGATCGCCTTCTCCCGGCTCATCCCGTAGGTGCAGAGCTTGGAGATCATCGAGTCGTAGTACGGGGTGATCGCGTAGCCCATGTGGACCCCCGAGTCGAGCCGAACGCCTGGCCCCCCGGGGGACCGGTAACGCACGATCTTGCCCGGTGTCGCCTGGAAGTTGTTGAGCGGGTCCTCGGCGTTGATCCGGCACTCGATCGCGTGGCCCCGGAGGCTAATGTCGTCCTGGCTGTACTCCAGGGGGTCGCCCGCCGCGATCGCGATCTGCTGGCGGACCAGGTCCACGCCGGTGACGAGCTCGGTCACCGTGTGCTCGACCTGGAGACGGGTATTCATCTCCATGAAGTAATACTCCCCGTTCGCGTAGAGGAACTCCACCGTGCCGGCGTTCACGTAGTTCGACACCCGGGCGACGGCGAGCGCTGACGCGGTCATCCGGTCGCGGAGCTCGCCGGTCATGATCGGGCAGGGGGACTCCTCGACCAGTTTCTGATGCCGGCGCTGGATAGAGCACTCGCGCTCATAGAGGTGGACCCGGTGCCCGTGCGCGTCGCAGAGCACCTGGACCTCGATGTGACGCGGTTTCACCAGGTACTTCTCAAGAAAGACCGTCGGGTCGCCGAACGCCGACTGCGCGGTTCGCTGCCCCGTTGCGATCGCCTCCTCGAGCCCAGCTTCGTCCTCGACGACCTGCATCCCGATCCCCCCGCCGCCGGACGAGGCCTTGACGAGGACGGGGTAGCCGATCTCCGCAGCGACCCTCTTCGCCTCCTCGAGGTCCCGGATCCCCTCGGGCGTCCCGGGAACGACGGGAACGCCAGCGGACCGCATCATCTGCTTGGAGCCGATCTTCGAGCCCATCATCTCGATCGTGCGCGAGGTCGGGCCGATGAAGACGACACCCGCTTCTTCGCAGGCCCGCGCAAACCCGGCGTTCTCAGCGAGAAAGCCGTATCCAGGGTGTATCGCCTCCGCCCCGGTCTTGCGGGCCACATCGAGGATCCGATCGATCCGCAGGTAGGACTTCGCCGGCGGCGCCTCGCCGACCCCGAAGGCCTCGTCGGCGTAATGGACATGGAGCGAGTTCTTGTCCGCCTCCGAATAGATGGCGACCGTCTCGATCCCCATCTCGCGGCAGGCCCGCATCACACGGATCGCGATCTCGCCCCGGTTTGCGATCAGGATCTTCTCGAAGAAGCTCATTCGACCACCAGGAGGACGTCGCCTGCCTGGACCACATCGCCCGCGTCGACGTAGATCTCGGTCACAGTGCCGTCACGCGGGCTGTGAATCGGGTTCTCCATCTTCATCGCCTCCAGCACGACCAGGGTGTCGCCTTTCTTGACCACCGCCCCGCGGCTCGTGCGGATCTCCAGGACCATCCCCTGCATGTTGGACTTGAGGCCGTTCACGATGTCGCCCTTCGGAACTCGCGACTCCTCGCGCTCGATCCCGGCTGAGATCGCCGTCCCCTCGACCGAGAGGATGCGGACTGAGAAACGTTCGCCATCCACCTCGACCTCCATCACCGAGGGCACGTCTGCCGCCCGCTGTGCCGGAACGTCTCCGGGGCGCACCGTTGGAATCGGCTCGGGGGTCCGCTCTCCCTTCAGGAACGAGGGTGCAATCGCCGGGTAGAGGATGTAGGTGAGGACGTCCTCCTCGCACCGGGCGAGTCCCTGCTCGTCGGCCTGGGCAAACATCTTATCGTAGATCGGTTCGAGCAGGTCCGCCGGGCGGCAGTCCACGCACTCCTCATCCTCGCCCAGGATCTGCCGGCGGATCTCCTCGTTGATCGGGGCGGGGGAGTGACCATACAGGCCACGCAGATAATCCCGAACCTCCTTCGAGACGTTCTTGTACCGCTCGCCGAGCAGCACGTTCAGGACCGCCTGGGTTCCGACGATCTGCGAGGTCGGCGTGACAAGCGGCGGGTACCCGAGATCGGCCCGAACCCGGGGCACCTCGCGGTAGAGCTCGTCGAGCCGGTCGAGGGCGTCCTGCTCTTTCAGCTGCGAGACCAGGTTCGAGATCATCCCTCCAGGCAGCTGGTAGATCAGCACGTCAGAGTCGACCCGTTCCGAGATCGGGTCGACGAGCGGGCCGTAGCGGTCTCGAAGGGCCAGGCAGGCGTTCCGGGCGGCACGGAGCGACATCAGGTCGATCCCGGTGTCCCGCCCGGTCCCGACGAGCGAGGCGACGACCGACTCGGTCGGCGGTTGGGAAGTCCCGAGGGCGAACGGCGACATCGCCGTGTCCAGGATGTCCACCCCGGCATCGATCGCGGCCTGGTACGACATCGAGGCGATCCCCGAGGTCGAGTGGGAGTGAAGGCAGACCGGAAGGCCGGTGGCGCGCTTGATCCCCGTGATCAGGTCGTGGGCCGCCTGCGGCATGATCAGCCCGGCCATGTCCTTGATGCAGATCGAGTCGGCCTCGAGCGCCGCGAGATCTTCGGCCATCTTCACGAACGTCTCCACCGAATGGACGGGAGAGAGGGTGTAGGAGATCGCCGCCTGGAGGTGTGCGCCCACGTCACGCACTGCCTGCATCGAGCGCTTCATGTTCCG
>CAYLUL010000111.1:0-5944 GCA_964386835.1 uncultured Methanospirillum sp. | reverse complement strand
ATCGGCAACAAAGGTGTCGAACACGGCGGGTTCTTCGAAGGCATCGGCGAACGACCGCCCCTGGAGCGGTCCCAGCAGGCCGGCAGCCCGGCCGTTGAGGTCGTGAACCCGGCCCGTCACCGGCATGAAAAAGAGAACGGCAGACGGGAGCCGGTCGCGGAGGCCATGATACCAGACCCGGTACGCCCCCGCCTCCTCTGCTGCCGCCCCGAGGAGGCCTGAGACGATCCCTCCCACTGCGGCAAGGGCGGTACCCCCGAGCAGGGCGAGGATAGGGGGCGTCCCCGTCCCGTATGAAAGGCCGGCAAAGACAGCTCCGGCAACGATCGCGAGAAGAAAGGCGGTACGCCGGTCGCGGCACGCCCCGGCGGCGACCGGGACGAGGACGAGGGCCGCAGCGACGCCCACGAGGTACAGGGCGAGCGCAGCAGCAGCGGCAGCCCACGCGAGGAGGGCGACAAGGGCGAGGAGCGGAAGGCCGGTTTCGGTCCGGGGCATGATTCAGAGGGGTGGCTCGGTATGCCGCATCAATCTGCCGTTCGGTCCGAAGGAGTGATAAGCGAGTGGAGGGTACCCTATCCCATGTCAAACCAGGAGATCCAGGTCCAGATGCCGCCTGACCTCGACCCGGTCTACTCCAATATGATCCAGATCGCCTACAAGGACGACGAGTTCACCTTCCTCTTCCTGCACCAGATCCCCGGGACCAACCAGGCCCGTGCCAAGGCGATCGTCTCGATCTCGCCACGCCATGCGAAGTCCCTGCTCGCAGTCCTGGGCGGGTCGATGGCCGAATACGAAGAGAAGTTCGGGACCCTCGAGGGGCCGGGAGAACGCCGGGCCGAGAGCGTCTCAACCACCCTTTCGGGCTACTCCTGAGATGGATCTGGTCGCGCCGGTGACCGGGCTCGACGAGTTCGCTGCCGTGGTCGACGCGGGGCCGGACTTCATCGAGGTCCGGCTCGACCTCGTCGCCCGGGAGGACCTGCCGGCCCTGGCCGCCGCCTGCCGGGAGATCTCAATCCCCCGTATCGCGACCGTCCGCTCGATCGAGGAGGGGGGAGCCTTCGCCGGAGACGTCGACGATTGCGCCCGCCTCCTCGCCCCATTCCTTGACCTCGCCCGGTACGTCGACCTCGAGCGCCGGTTCCGCTCTCTGGCGCCTGCCTGCCGCGGGGCCGGATGTGGGATCATCGCCTCGGTCCACCTGGGAACGATGCTCCCACTCCCCGAGCTCTTTGGGCTGGAGCGTGACCTCAGGAGTTACGGCGACATCCCCAAGCTCGTCCTCGCCCCGTCATCGGACGACGACCTGCTCGACCTCCTCTCCTTCACCCACGCGGTCGAAAAACCGATCTGCACCTCGATCATGGGGACCGCCTTCCGGCACGGGCGCGCGATCCTTCCGCTCTTCGGCTCGTCGTTCGCCTATTGCTCGGTCGGTCGGCCCTCCTCGCCCGGGCAGTACACCCTCGCCGAGATGCGAACCTTCGCGGCCCTGTTAGGGGCGACGGACACGCCCCGGTAAGAGAGCATTACTCCCCCGGAAGACCTGTACGAGTCTCCTGGAGGAGGAGGGCGTCAGCTAGCACCAGCCCGAGCATCGCCTCGGCGACTGGCACGAGCCGGTAGGCGACGCAGGGGTCGTGTCGCCCGGCGATCACGACCTCGACCGGCTGGCCGGACGTGTCGATCGTCGACTGTTGACGGGCGATCGAAGGGGTCGGCTTCACCGCAAGCCGGGCGACCACCGGCTCGCCGTTCGAGATCCCGCCGAGGATGCCGCCCGCACGGTTCGAGGCGAACCCGCCGGGGAGGATCGGGTCGTTCATCTCCGAGCCATAGAGATCGGCCGAGCCAAAGCCCTCGCCGATCTCGACTCCCTTCACCGCCCCGATCCCCATCAGGGCGCCCGCGATCGCAGCATCGAGCCGCCCGAAGACCGGTTCACCGAGCCCGGGTGGTATCCCGGCAGCGACGACTTCGACGATCCCGCCGACCGAGTCGCCGCGGGACGCGGCCATGCGCACCTCGGCGGCCATCGCCTCCTCGCCCGACACTCCGTGGACCGAGAGGACCCGCCCCTCGACCCGGATGCCGTGGTGGGAGAGGAGCCGGAGGGCGATTGCACCCGCTGCCACCCTCCCGACCGTCTCGCGCCCCGAGGAGCGCCCGCCACCGCGATGGTCGCGGACCCCGAACTTCCATGCGAAGGTGCAGTCCGCATGGCCCGGCCGGAAGACCTCGCGGAGGGGCTCGTAGTCCCGCGACTGTGCTCCCTCATTCTCAATCAGGAGCGCGATCGGCGTTCCGGTGGTCACCCCCTCGAAGACCCCGGAGAGGATGCGGACCCGGTCCGACTCCCGGCGGGGAGAGACAAGCGGGCCCGTACCAGGCCGGCGGCGGTCGAGGAGGGGCTGGATATCGGACTCGCCGAGCGGGATGCGGGGAGGGCAGCCGTCCACGACCGCTCCGAGGGCGGGGCCGTGGCTCTCGCCGAAGGTGGTCACCCGAAAGAGCCGGCCGAAGGTGTTCATCGGAGCGCCTCCTCGACCTCGCCTGCCGACACCCGGAGGCCGAAGAAGGCCTCGCACTGAGCAGCCGCCTGGTGAGCGAAGAGCGCCGTACCAGGGACCGTCGTCGCTCCAGCGGCCCGGGCGAGCCGGAGAAGCGGGGTCTCGGGTGGGGTGTAGACGAGGTCGAAGATAGTCATCCCTGGCCGGAGGTCGCCGGGGCCGAGGAGCGATGCAGTGTCCGGCTCCATCCCGACCGGGGTCGCGTGGACGACGACATCGGTCCGGGCGGGATCGAACTCCTGGAGGGACCCGGAGCCGACCCCGAATCGGGCAGCAAGCGCCGTGGCCCTCTCGGCATGGCGGGCGAGCACGGTCACCTCCACGCCCAGGTCGACCAGCGCGTAGACGGCGGCCGCAGCAGCCCCTCCCGCGCCGAGCACAGCTGCCCGGAGGTCCTGTCCACCCAGGTGGGCGAGCGGTGCCCGGACGCCGAGCCAGTCCGTGTTCAGGCCGAAGAGCCGGCCACCGCACTGAACGACCGTGTTCACGGCCCCGATCGCCTCCGCCTCGGGCGAGAGTGTGTCACAGTGCCCGAGCATCGCATCCTTGAACGGGATCGTGACCGAGAGGCCCCGGAGATCGAGCCGCCGGGCGAGCGAGACAGCGGCCTCGGCGGAGGCGGCGTCGATGCGCGTGAAAGCATAGGGGAGGCCATGAATCTCGGCCAGGCGGGCAAAGACTGCCGGCGACCGGCTGTGGCCGACCGGGTGACCAACGACCGCGCAGAGGAGGCTCCCGTCCGTCACCGCCCGGTCGACCATCGCGGCCTCGAAAGGGTCGGGGTTTGCAGCCGCGAGCTCCTTCCGGAGCGGCGCCGACGGGCGGGCCTCCAGCCAGGCGAGGACTCCTGCCGCGACCGCCAGGGGGTCCCGGCAGCCTGTCCAGGCACAGTGGTCGGCCGCGGAACGATAGAGGTGCTCGCGGGCCACGAGAACGGCCCGGGCCTCGTCCTCGGCCTTGAGCGCGGTGAGGGGTGGACGGTCCGAGCTTGCGCACCGCACCGCGAGCTCCTCGGGAGGGGCGGCGAGCCAGACGACCCGGGCGTGCTCGCGAAGTGCCGCGACGTTCGCCGGGTCGAGGACGACACCGCCACCGGTCGCAATGACCCCCTGTGCGCCGGCGAGCGAGGCGCAGACCGCACGTTCGCGGCGGCGGAACCCGCTCTCACCCTCCGCAGCAAAGATTGCCGGGATGGACTGGCCGGCTGTTGCCTCGATCAGCTGATCGGTATCCTGGAACGGGACCCCCATCCGATCGGCAAGCAGCCGGCCAACCATTGTCTTACCGGCGCCGCGGGCGCCGATCAGGACGAGTTTCACAGGAGCCCCTCCCCCCGGAGCATGTCCCAGAACCCGGGCCAGGACTTGGCAACACAGCCCGGGTCGGCGATCGTGACGCCACCCACCGCAAGTCCGAGAACGGCAAAGGCCATCGCGGTCCGGTGATCGTCCTCCGGGTCGATCGAACCCCCGTGCAGCGGGGCGGGGACAACCACCAGCGCGTCCTGCTCGACCGTCACCCCGGCGCCGAGGCCCCGAAGACGGTCAGCGGTGACCGCGAGCCGGTCCGACTCCTTGAACCGGAGGTGCCCGACCCCCGTGATCCGTGTCGGCGTGGTTGCGAGTGCAGCGACGACGGCGAGGGTCTGGACGGTATCGGGCGAGGAGGACATGTCGACCTCGATCCCATCGAGCGGGCCGTCGCGCCCCACCGTCACCCCGGACCGGCCGGTCGTGACCCTGCAGCCCATCGCCTCGAGCGCTTCGATGAACCGGCGGTCCCCCTGGGCCGAGGCCGGGTCCAGGTTCGGGACCGTGACCCGACCCCCGAGCACGGCGGCGAGTGCGAAGAGGTACGACGCGGACGACCAGTCACCCTCGACCCGGTAGTCGGTGCCGGTGTACCGCCCGGGAGAGACCCGGAACCAGCGGTATCCATCCCGTTCGACTGAAACCCCGAACCGGGCCATCACCTGGACGGTCAGGTCGAGATAACTCCGCGAGACGGGGGGTCCGTCAAGCCTGACTTCGATCCCCTTCGGTGTGAGAGGACCGGCGAGCAGGAGGGAGGAGATGAACTGGCTCGAGACCGAGCCGTCGACCACGACCGAGCCGCCCCCAAGGGGCCCGATGACCTCGATCGGGGGGCAGCCGGGCCGGGCAGCGAAACGAACGCGGGCCCCGAGCTGCTGGAGGGCATCACCGAGGGGGCCGATCGGCCGTTCCTGCATCCGTTCGGAGCCCGTGAGTGTGACCGGCCGTGTTCCGAGGGCAGCAACCGAGGCAAGAAGCCGGAGCGTTGTGCCCGAGTTCCCCAGGTCGAGGACGCCACCGCTGACGGGCTGGCCTCCGGCACCCTCCACCTCGATCGCACCATCGCGGCCCTCGACCCGGAATCCGAGCCGTGATAGGCCGACACAGGTCAGGCGGGTATCATCGGAGAGGAGCGGATCCCGAATCACTGACGGCCCCCTGGCGACCGCGGCGGCAACCAGGGCGCGGTGCGTGAGAGACTTGCTCGGCGGAGCAGGGATGGTGAGGTCGACCGGCCCCGCGCGGGAGAGCGTGACCGGGGTCATGGGAGCTCCAGTGGGCGGTAGCGCCCCAGGTCCTTGACCCGTGAGAGGCGGGCGACCTCCACGACCGCGTCGTCCCAGCCCGGCGCCCAGTCCCCGTCGATGAAGAAGACGTATCGGCCCATGCCCCGGCGCGATGGACGGGACTCTATCCTGGTCAGGTTCAGGGCTCGAACGGCGAACGGAGCGAGCAACGCGGCGAGGAGGCCTGCACGGTCATCCTCGGGGTCGAGGAGCAGGCTCGCCCGGCAGGGTGGCGGGGCCGGGACTGCCCTCGTTGAGATCCGGACGAAGCGGGTCTGGTTGGTGCTGCTGTTCTGGACCTCGCGCTCGAGGATCACCAGGCCGTGCCGGTCCGCGAGCCCGACAGAGACGAGAGCGCCGGTCCCGGGGTTATCGCGGGCCGCGATCGCCGAGGCCGCGTTCGAGGAGGTCGGGATGATCGGAAGGCCGAGCGCCTCGACCCGGAGCGAGCACTGCTCCACGGTCTGGGGATGGGCGTAGAGCCGATCGATCGGGCGCGATGGGTCCGCAACGGCGAGCTGGTGGCAGATCGGGATCGTGCACTCGCCGGTGATCACCACGGGATGGCGGGTGAGGCCCTCCAGGGTCGGGCCGACCGAACCCGCCTCGCTGTTCTCGAGCGGGACGATCCCATCGCCCTCGGCGGCGGCAACGCCGGCAAAGACCGAGGCGATCGTGGGGCAGAGCCGGACGTCGGGGTCGAGGCGGGCGGCAACCTCGTGCGAGAAGGTGCCCTCGGGCCCGAGCGTGAGGAGGCTCATCGCTCCAC
>CAYLUL010000110.1:0-5985 GCA_964386835.1 uncultured Methanospirillum sp. | reverse complement strand
CTCTTCGACCACGAGACGGTCGAGCACCGTCCGATCAAGCGAGCCTGCCGGGATCAGGACCTCTTTGATCTTGCCCGGCTTGAAGCCCTGGGTGCGCCCGCGCAGGATCGTCAGCACGTTCGCAATGTCCCAGCGCCGCAGGTATTCAGCCGTGAAACCGGCCATTGCACCCGGAGTGAGGGCGAGCACCCGCTGAAACTCCTTGGCGAGGTTCCAGGAGAGCGCGACCTCGAGCAGGTCCACGCCCGAGAAGGACGGCGCGAGCTCGTCGACCTCGGTCTTGTACTCGAGCTCCTCGATGTATCGCGTGATCTCAGGCAGACTCATGTTCAGCATGCGGAGGTAGTCCTCCGCACGCAGCAGTTTCGCCCTCCGGACCCGGAGGCGCGTGCTCACGTAGATGTACGGGGCCGGTCCGCTGGTCACCTCTGCCATGGCCGGCTCACCTCACCCGAACAGGAGATCCGAGGCATCCTTCAAGGAGGACTCCCAGACGCGGTTCAGATAGGTGCGGTACGAGTGGTCGACCTGGAAGGCCCGGTCGTTCGACTCGGCGATCAGACCGCCTTCGATCTCGATCGGTTCACCGACCGAGAAAACGTCGAACCCGGGTTCCTTGACGAGCGCCTCGACGATGGAGAGGTCGGCCTGGTTCACGCGGACACGTCCGCCGCCGATCTCGGCCTTCGCGGTCTCAAGCAGCCGGCGAAGCGCCCGCTCATGGAACGCAGCCGGCTCCTTCCGGATCGCCTCGAGTGAGGCCCGGTAGACCTGGTCCAGGAGCTCCTTCTCAGCGTTCAGGGTCGCCCGCTTGGTGACCAGGTTCGCTGATGACGTCTCCTGGGCGAGGATGTGCTCCACCTGCCGGGTCACGTCGGCATCCGCCGAGAGCTTGATCTCGTCCGAGCGCTGCTGCGCATCGCGCAGGAGGCGCTCGACCTCGAGATCTCCCTCTCGCCGGATCCGGTCGGACTCCTGCCGCCCCTTCTGCTGGATCTCACTGACGACTGCTTCCAGTCCCATAATGAGTCTCCATCAGAACAGGAGCAGCAGCGCCACGACAAGACCAAAGATGACGATCGTCTCCGGAATCACAGTGAACAGCAGTGCCAGGCCGAACATGTCACGGTTCTCGGCGGTTGCTCCCATCGCAGCCGCACCGATACCCATCTCACCAAGGCCCGTGCCGATCCCGGCAAGGCCGACCGCCAGCCCGGCGCCGACCGCCTTCATTCCAGCCTGCGATGCCTCAATCATCTCTACCGTCATAACAGCGGTTCCAACATCAACCATTTCTTTATTCCTCCGATGTATACAGTCTCTTCATCCCAAAGGGATTGTACTTTTTTCCTCCACCCTTGTAGAACTTGGTGAAGAACTCAACGTAGTGAAGACGGATCGAGTTCAGCCCGCCACCGAGAATACCGAGCGCGGTATTCACCGTGTGGCCGAGCAGAAGCACGACGATGCCGACGACGATCAGCACGATGCCAACCGGCGTCAGGTTTTCGAGCGACGGGTTGATGAACATCCCGAGCGCGATGTAATTCACGACCATGGCGATCGCGACGGATGACAGGCCTACGGCAAGCAGACGCGCGTACGAGAGCACGTGCGAGATGATCGTCGGCAGCTCCATCAGTTCGAGCGCGTTCTCCTGGCCAATTCCGATGATCCCGATCAGGAGCAGGACGACGCCGAATAGGGCCGCGATGTTCAGGCCGAGGACGATCGGAGCACCGACGGCACCGAGGTCCGGCATGAGCGGTATCGGGAACTTGGACCAGATCACGATGAGGATACCCCACATGAAGGCAAGCCAGCCGACCTGGGCGATCATCGCCTGGGTCCGGTGCTTTCCGTGGTCCATCCGCGAGTGGTTCACCAGCGAGATGAGACGCCCGAGCGTGATGTGCAGGATCCCGATCCAGATCGCGATGATCAGCATCGGCACCGCATCCGGCCCATGGCCGTGCGATTCGCCGCCAATGTTCAGATGGCGGGAGAAGATAAGCGGCTTCCAGGGCAACGCGAACCCAAAGATCTCCGAGTAAATCAGGCCGAAGATCGTCGACGAGATCGCTGCGTTCCGAAGATTGTCGAGCAGCAGGTTGCCGCCCTCGCCCGCGAGATACTTCCGAAGCAGGAACGAGAGCGCGAGCAGGACCAGACCGTACCCGACATCCCCGAGGATGATCCCGAAGAAGAGCGGGAAGACGATCGAGACGAGGAGCGTCGGGTCGACTTCACGGTAGTTCGGCCGCGAATAGACATCCATCAGGAGCTCGGTCGGGTGCGAGAATGACGGATTGTTGTACTCGACCGGGACCGACTCCTCGTCGTAGTTGACCTCGAGTTCCTCGACATGGACCTGGCCCTTCGTCGCCCGCTCGAGCGCCAGCGTAATCGCCGCCACCTCGGCGGTGGGGGCCCAGCCCTCTGCGACGAAGGCCTGGTCCGTGACCGCGAACCGGAGCGGCGCCTCCGCCTGCTCGACGTCCGCCGTCAGGAGCTCATCGGCGGCGAGCAGGAACGAGGCGTGGATCTCCTTCAGGTTGGCCAGCTGACGGTTGATCCCCTCGACCTCCTTCTCGATCGAGGCCTGCTCGGCCTGATACCGGGTGATCGCATCAGACGCGGACCCGGTCTCGTCCGGGATCCGGGCGGCGACAAAGCCGGCATCCAGGAGCTGCCGCTCCACCGACTCGCGCTCGGCGATCGGGGTGAAGACGGAGATGAAACCCCCCTTCTTGCTGCTCGAAAAGGCCTTCTCGTGCGGGGCCGTGATCGCGACATCCGCCGGGATATGACCGGCGAGGACCGCGACACTGTCGTACCCCCGGTAGAGGTCGAGGTCGATCGGGAGCGAGGCGAACGGTTCGAGTTCAGCCGATCGGGACTCGAGGTCCTTGGCACGGGTCTCGAGACGCGTCCGCCGGGTCACCAGCTCGTCCGCCTGGGCATCGAGCTCGGGGAGCTCGGTCTGGAGCTGCCGCCGAAGTTCGGTACCGGAAACCGGGCGCCCATGCGCGGCACCATCGTCCTGGACGCCGAAGGCATTCGTCGCCGCCCGGATCGTGATCAGGTCGTTTGAGGCCTCCGTCGCACCGGAAAGCGGCATACCGAGCTTGAACCCGGAGTACTCCTCCTGGCCGACGAAGTCCTCGATATGAAAGAGCCGGTGACGATAGAGCTCGGTGATCACCGCACCCATCTGCTCCTTGGTGCCCGCGATCAGCAGGCGACTCATCTGCCGTGGTGCAAGCATCAGCACCGCCTCATCTCAGGCGCCGGCATCGAGGGCTCCTTTGAGCCTGGTGACGAGGATCGCCACGGCCCCGTCCAGGTTGCGCCGGCCCCGTTCCCGGAGCTCGTTCGCCCGGGCCTCCCCGTTCTTGATGATATCGGCGTGGCGGCGGCCTGCCTCCGCATGGGCCTCTGCGAGCTTCTGCTTGCGATACTCTTCGGCGTTCAGGGTCGCCTTCGCGATCAGGTTGTCAGCCTCAAGCTCTGCGTTCTGCACGCTCTTGCGCCTCTCGGCCTCTGCCTGGCTGATCGCGGCCTTGTACTCGTCCTCCGTCTTCTTGATGCTCTGCAACACCTCTATCTTCATCCAACCCTCCTTACACGTATAAGTTGGCGAAAAGCGTCATATTAATTGTTTGTATTCTTTGTTCGGGCCGAAAAGTGGCTTGTTCAGAGATCCGCTGGCAGGGCTGGGAGGCGGCGGACCTGGAGCCCGGGCGGCGGGTTCTCGACCTGGACCCCGCCCGGAACCCCGCTGAGTATCAGGCCGGCGAACACGTCTGCCCCACAGAGCACGTCCTGCTCGGGGTGCGTCCCCCGCTGGATGCCGCAGGCGATCCGGATCGTCGGGCCTGCCGAGACGACGACGGCGAGCCGCTGCGAGCCTGGGTGGCCCTTCGGCAGGACAACGAGCGGCAGCCGGTATCGCCGGACCAGCTCGATCAGCATCAGGGCCGGCATCACGGGACCCCCGCCGGGGCTCGATGCAGCGACGAGATCGTCAGGGCAGAGCCCCTGCACCACCTCGCCTTCTCCTGTCTCGATGCAGAGCGGGACGCGGGAGAGCGCCCTCCCGACCACCAGAAACGAGGGAGGAACCTCAAGCACGAGGTACTCGTCGTCGAGGGGGGCGAACATCCGGGGATCTCAGATCGCGTCGACCGCGTCCGACTGGCACGAGGGGCAGACCGGGTGCTTGCCGACCCCCTCAAAGGACTCCCCGCAGTCCCGGCATCGGTACCGCTTGCCCTTCACTCGCTCATCGAACTCGACGTCCATAGGTCCGCCAACACTGCACATCCTTCCATCACCGACCGTGATCTCGGGTGTTCGCCGGTATAATCATATCGGTCCAGAATTCAGATCGGCGGCGACGCGACCGTGTTGAACGCGATCAGTGCGATCAGCAGCATGATGCAGGCGTGCTTGATCCCCGAGAGGACCGAAGACTCGCCCATCTGGCCGGCGATCAGGCCCGAGAAGAAGCCCTGGAAGATGCAGGCGTGGTAGAGGAGGACCTGGAGGAGGGCGAGCGGGATCGAGCCAAGGCCAGAGAAGGCCTGCCCGCCCTGGGCAAGGCCCGCCGTGTTCATCTTGCCGAGCTGGACTAAAAACTGGTTGTTGAGGATCGCGATCACGAAGATGAAGACGAAGAAGGAGAGGTAGACGATCGCAACGTAGATGAACATCTCGGCGAGCCGCTCGCGCTTGAGCACGTCCGACATCCTGGCGTCCGAGGACGCAATGTTCAGGACCTCGTTGATCTGGCTCGACATCTCGGTCGCCTTGGTGATCAGGGTGACCATCCGGGCGATGATCGGGGTGGTCACTCGCTCTTCGAACCGGCCGAGAGCCTCGGAGAAGTTCGCTCCCCAGTCCATGTCCCGGTTGATGCGCCGGATCTCGTGCGAGAGCACCCCGAGGTTCGCGTTCATCATGATCGAGATCGCCTGCGCCACGGTGAGGCCGACCTGGTTGATGCCGGCCATCCGGTCGAGGAACTCGGGGATGGCAGACTCGATCCCGGAGAGCCGGCGTCGCCAGACCTCGTAAAAGAGCGAGAACGGGAGCAGGATGATCAAAATGCCGATCACGATGTGGTCGTCGATGGCGCCGACATAGGCCTCGAGGTTGCCGATCCACGCGATCCGCGAGATCATGAAGATCATGTACCCGATGCCGACCGGAGTCGTGAGAAAGAGGACACGGATCGGCTTCGAGGTGAAGGCCCGGAGCGGGTCCTGCAGGAAGTTCCGAAACCCGGCGGACTGGTCGTACTTCACGAGGCGGGCAAAGAGCGACTCCTCCCCGCCCACAGGGAGCACGACGACATCCGAGAACTCGGGTATCCCCGTGTCTTTTCGGCCGGACCGCCGCACCACCTCGCTCTTGATCGAGACGAGGTCGATCATCACCATGAAGATCGAGGTCCCGACCGGGAGCATCAGGTAGACAACCGCGGCCAGCTGGATGACGGCGCTGCCGCCCATCATCCCCATCACGACCATGATGATGATCAGAAAGAGCGGGCCGGCGACGAAGAGAGTGACATAGGACTCCGCCACGAGGGCCAGGAAACTGAGGAAGTTCTTCTGTTCGTAGCGAGCCTCCTCCTGGAAGAGGTGGACGCGCCCATCGAGAAAGTGGGTCATATCGCCACCGGACTCGATCACCGAGAGGAGGTCCTGGAGGAAGTCCTTCAGCTTGTTCGAGGGCGTGGTCATATGGAGCTGCCGGATCGCGGAGACCACGTCGAGCCCAAAGAAGTCGGCGTCGCGGACCACCTGCCGGAACTCGAGCGCGACCTCGCCGTAGATGTTCGCGTTCTCCGAGAGAGAACGGAAGATCGTCAACAGTTCGGCTCCCCCCTTCCGCATCGCGAACATGTAGGCGACGGCGTTGTGGAGGGTCATGTTGATCTTGGAGGCGCGAGTCCCCTTGGTGATCGCGGGCCACTGG
>CAYLUL010000109.1:0-6011 GCA_964386835.1 uncultured Methanospirillum sp. | reverse complement strand
GGCAGAACCCGCTCGACCTGATCGGCGACGCGGGTGCAGACCGGTTCGCGCGGGTCTTCGATGCTTTGATTCGGCGCCAGGACCTCTGGGATATCGCGGTCGTGATCGCGGTGCCATCCGCGACGATGGACCCAGCGCACCTCGCGAACGAGGTGGTCCGGTTCAGTGAGCACACGGACAAGATGATCGTGGGCTGTCTTGCCGGAGGCGACTCGATTCGGGCCGGCCTCCGCATCCTCCGCGAGCATCACATACCGAACTTCGACGAGATTGAGGACGCATTCCAGGCGCTCGGCACCGTCTTCTCCGTGCGCGATCCGGGCCGATCCGGACAGTGAGGATGCCCGCCTGCCGTCTTTCGGGCTCGACGCCAGGGCGAGGATGAATTGGGCAATCCTTTATCCTTCCTCCACCGACAGATCCTGCGATGGGGGAGCTGATCGTCGATGTCGGCGGACGCCCGGGGCTTGACTGCCGGGGCTTCTGCACCTATTGCTACTTCAAGCACGTCAGGGACCCGACTCCTCTCGGATGCCGGCACTGCCTCCCCTTTCGAAAGGGGTGCGAGTACTGCACGCGGATGGTCCGTGAGCAGTACGATGGGTTTCGCCCGTTCCGCGACGTCACCCAGGAGACCCTGGGCCGACTCCAGATGGCATCGGGCGAGATCGACCGGGTGACGATCAGCGGTGGCGGCGACCCGAGCTGCTACCCGGCGTTCGAAGACCTCGCCGAGGTGCTCGCTGCCATAGAGGCGCCCCTCCACATCGGGTACACCTCGGGCAAGGGATTCGACGACCCCGGTGTGGCCGACCGCCTTGTCGACCACGGTCTTGCGGAGGTCTCCTTCACGGTCTTCGCCTCCGATCCCGAGCTCCGCCGCCAGTACATGCACGACCCGACGCCGGAGGTTTCGCTCGCCGTGATCGAACGGCTCGCCACGACGATTGATCTCTACGCGGCGGTCGTGGTGCTCCCGGGTGTCAACGACGGCGACGTCCTGGAGGAGACCGCCTCCTGGCTCGAAGACGCGGGGGCGAAGGGGCTGATCCTGATGCGCTTTGCCAACGAACCGCACCAGGGGCTCGTCCTCGGGAACGCCCCGGTGATGCCCGGGATCGACCCCCAATCGGTTGAGTCCTTTGCCGCGCTCGTCCGCGACCTCTCCGGTCGGCACCGGATGCGGATCACGGGCACACCGCTTCTCGACCCGGCCCTTGGTTCGCCCTTCGCGATACGGGACGAGCCGGACCTCCTCGCGCGGCTTCCCCGCCTCACCGGGCGGGCATCGGTGGTGACGGGCGCGGTGGCGGCACCGTACCTCGCCCCCCTCCTCGAGCGCCTGGGGGGGACGGCAACCGTGGTTTCCGTGCGAAAGGAGATCGCCTGCCTGATCACCGCCGACGACCTGCGCGAGCTCGATCTCGCCGCCCTGGAGCGGATCGTTATCCTCCCCGGGCGCGCGCTCGTCCACGATGGAGAGGCGGAGGCGATCCTGTCTGCTGACGGCGTCCAGAGGACCGTGGTCCGCGGCCCCGATATGCTGACCGCCGATGGCGAGACGAGCATGGGCATGACCCGCGAAGGAGTGATCGAGATGGAACTCTCGGGGCTCTTCGGCCTGGTCAATACGATCAACCTCCACGGCAGTTCCGGGGAGGCTTCAGAACCGCAAATCGTGCGGAGGTGAGGGTGTGACGAACGGTCCGTTCGACACCCTGGAGGACTGGATCGCGGCGGACTCCTCCTCCTTCTCCCTCGACCAGGAAGTGTCACTCGACGCCGCCTGTGACCGCATCGTCAGCAGTTTCGACGAAACGGTGACGGTCCTGGGGCTCGGCGAGGCGCTCCACGGCGGAGAGGCGCTCCTCGACCTCCGCAACCGGCTCTTTTTCCGGCTTGCCGTGGCGCACGGGTTCTCTGCGATCGCGCTTGAGAGCGACTTTTTCCGGGGCCGGCTCGTCAACGACTACGTCGCTGGCAGGAGTTCCACTTCCCTCGACGAGGTCTGCGAGGCTGGTTTTAGCCATGGCTTCGGGCGACTCGAGGCGAACCGGGAACTCGTGGAGCAGATGCGACGGTTCAATCAGGATTCGTCTCATCCTGTCCCGCTCCGGTTCTATGGCTTCGACAGCCCGACAGAGATGACCCACACCGGGAGCCCGGGACGGCTGATCTCGGTTGCCCTCGACGTCCTGGACTCGCTCGCCGGTGACTGCGGCGACAGCGCGAGACGGGCTCATCTCGTTACCCTCATCGGCGACGATGCCCGGTGGGAGAACCCCCGGGCGATGATGGACCCGGCGCAATCGGTGGGCTTATCGCCGGAGGCGATGGCTCTCCGCGTCGCGGTCGATGACCTGGTGATGGAACTGCGGCTCCTGCGTCCTGGCCTCATCACTGCGGACGAGATCGTTCGCCACGGGGAGGCTCTGTTCTGCGCAGAGTCGGCCCGACAGCTGCTCTGCTACCACGCCGAGGCGGCGCGAACGGCGGAGGCGGGCCGACGGATCGTCCGCATGCTCGGGATGCGGGACGCGATGATGGCAGATGCCCTCTGCCACGCCGTCAGGAGCGAGCATGGGCGGGGGCGGGTGCTGGTCTATGCCCACAACAGTCACCTCACCCGCCAGCGCGCCGAGTGGCAACTCGGTCCCCATCACCTTGCCTGGTGGCCGGCAGGGGCCCACCTCAACGCGCGGTTCGGTGCGGGCTACGCGGTTCTGGGGTCGGGGGTTGCGGTCTCGGAGGCGAATGGGATCGGACAGCCGGAGGCGGGCACCCTGGAGGCGCATCTCTGTATCGATCCGCGACAGGCGGTCTTCATTCCCACGCACCGGGGCCGGTCCCTCTCTCGGGCGGCGTTCAACACGCTCCAGCCTCGTTCGGGGAGCTCGCGAAACTCCACATACTTCCCGCTCACATCCGGGAGCATCGATGCGTTCGACGGTCTTGTCGTCGTCGGGTCCTCGCCGTACGCCCGTGGCGGCCCGCCGCTGGAGCCCTCCGCCCCCTCCCCGCGCGGGTGACGGCGCTCCTCCTGGCCTTCTTCTCTCACCCCCGGCTGGCCTACGCCCCGGTTCGGCCTCTGATCAGGAGAAGAGATCGGGGGGTCCGGGGAAGAGAAGCTCGCGGTTGTAGATCACGAGGAGGAGAACAAACAGGATGAGCGGCAGGTCGATCGCGAGCAGCTTCCCAAAGCCCGTGTGGCCGATCAGGAGGTTGAAGAGCGCGTGGACCGTGATCGCAATGGTGAAGAGGCCGAAGAGGATCGCGGGGAGGGACCGGCGTGAGAACCCGTAGGTCAGGAAGATGCCATAACCGATGATGGCGGTCATGCATCCGTGCATCACCGAGGTGGTGATCCCTCGCATCATCACGTAGATGATCGATCCGATGCCGGAGAGCTCGTAGTGGGTGATAAAGACATAGTTCTCCAGGATCGCGAAACCGAATCCCGACGCCATCGCCAGCACCAGGAGCTCCTTCGAGTATCGCCTCCCGAAGACGAGCAGGAGGACGAAGAGCGGCAGCGACTTGAGAAATTCCTCGACAACCGGGGCGATCGTCACCTCGGGCACCACGGCGGTGGACGCGAAGAGGAGATAGAGGTTGTAGTTGACAAAGTAGGCGATCGCCCCGGCGGTGAGGCCCCAGACAAGAAACGAGAGAATCCGCCGCTGCCCGCTCTCGAGAAAGACGAGAAGAAAGAAGAGGGGCAGCGACGCCGCGAGATAAAACTCCAGGATCACTGCATCGCCTCCTTCGTTCGGCCGAGCAGCCCGATGCCGAGCAGCGCGAACGAGATGGCGGCGAGGGGCCCGACGACGCCGAAGAGCCAGTGGGGCTCGAGAACGGTCGAGCGGTAGGCGTTCATGATGTGGGTGAGCGAGATCGCCAGCGTCCCGATGAAGAGGATCCGGTAGAGATAGACCGAATACGATAACGATATCACCACCAGGCTACCGCAGAGCACGAAGAAGAGGAGTGTCAGCAGGGTGGCCGGTGTCACGCCCAGGTCGACGATGAGCCAGGCCGCGATCGCCACAAGCGGACCGATCACCAGGACGCCGATCCAGGAGGAGAGACGATTTCGAACGAAGACCTCCTGGTATCCGGCGATCAGGAAGGGAAAGACGCCGATGAACCCCGCGTCCGCGACCGTTGGGTACGGCAGGCTCGTCCCGATGATCAGGGTGTACGCATACCAGAACGCGTTCGCCAGCGTCCACCCGCCGGCGGCGAATGCCGCGTGAACCAGGAGCACATCGCGTGACCACCGGAAATACGCGTAGGTGCAGACGATGGTGACCGTCGATGAGATCAGGAGCTGGGTATAGTTGCTCAGGTCATAGAAGCCCGGGAACGAATGATCGGGGGCGACAAGGACCACCCCGAGCAGACCGATCGAGACCGCGAGGAGGAGGTAGAACACGGAGGATAGGACTGCAAGGCGGGAGAGGGGCGTGCCGGGGACTTCCACGAGGAGATGTGGGCCCAGGGACGTCTTAAAACCCGCCTCTCTCACCGGCATCAATAACCGTCTCAATGCCTATCTCTCCTGAGAGGCGATCCATGGCCGACACACTCCTCGCCAGGCTTCGGGTCTGGTTCACTGAGCGGGCCCGTTTCCTCGGACCCGGCCTGATCCTCGCCATGTCGTCGGCCGGGTGGGTCGGCATCCTCGTCTTCCTCTCCCTGGGGGCGAACATGGGCTACGCCCTCCTCTGGGCGATCGCCGGTGTCCTCATCTACAAGTACACCTTCACGATCGGAATTGCCCGGTACACAGTGTCACAGGGAGAGAACATCTACGCCGGCCTCCAGCGTATCCCAGGGCTCAGGAACTGGGAGGTCCTCTTCATCGGCGCCGTCTACGTGGTTGAGATCGTCTACCACGCGGGCGGGGCGCTCGTCGCGGCGAACCTCCTCGCCGGAATGGTGCCGATGCGTGTCCCGGTGCCGTACGTGATGATCGGGATCTTCATCCTGATCACCCTGATCCTGTTCCAGAACTCGTACCCTTTCTTCAAGCGGATCATGGTCGGGGCCGGGCTGGTGATCATCGCCGGCATGTGCGTCAACTTCCTTTCGCTCTATATCTCGCCGGCCGAGATCGCCACGGGCCTCTTCGTTCCCGCCTTCGGCAACGAAGACCATCTCTATTACGCGGGTGTGATCATGTGCTCGCTCGGCACCGGGCTCTCGCTCCTCTGTTCGTCGATGTGGCTCCAGAAGCAGATCGGCGACAACCATGGCGAGACCTTCTTCCGGGAGCACATGAAGTCGGTCTACTTTGACTTCCGGCTCGGGTTCGGGATTCTCGCCCTCCTCTCCTTCTTTTACCTCACGATCGGGTTCGTGGTGTTGAACGAGCACGGGCTGCCGGCCTTCGAACAGGACCTGATGGTCCAGGTGATCGGTCATACCATGGACGTGGTCCCGTTCGGCATGACCATCTTCGTCGCGATCTCGTTTTTGACCCTCTTCATCTACCTGATCGGAGCGACAGACGGACGGGCGCGGGCGGTCGCCTGGATCCTGAAACAGACGGTCCCCACACGGATCTCCGAGGACTGGCTCCCGGGATGCACGTCGCAGACCATCCAGGTTCCGGCCTCCGTCCCGTCCGATCGCCACAACTCGCTCCCGTGCGTCCCGTCGTCTGCCCGGAAATAGACAGTTCCGTTCCAGTCCGTCAGTTGGTTTGGACTGGAGGATCCCTCGCCGGGATGAATGTCGGCCACGATCTGCGGCGGCGACCCGTCGCGGGTTGTCCACAGCTCGCGTCCGCTGCCCTGTTGACAGTCGGAAGTGAATACCTGATTCCCCGACGGCGTGACAGCCGCCGCCGGTTCCACGTCGATCGCATCCCAATGCAGTGGTGAATTCACTCGCTTGGGCGTTTCCATCGCCATGCTCTGCGGCAGCATCGCCGCCAGCTCGCTCTGGATCGACTCGTACGCCGGGTCGCCGGCCAGGTTCGTCCACTCGTTGGGATCGGCCACATG
>CAYLUL010000108.1:0-6071 GCA_964386835.1 uncultured Methanospirillum sp. | reverse complement strand
TTCCAAATTCGATCTACGAGAACGTCGCCTACGGCCCCCGGGTCCACGGCGAGAAGGATCGGGCGAGGCTCGACGAGATCGTCGAACACTCGCTCCGGCAGGCTGCCCTCTGGGACGAGGTGAAGGACCGGCTCGGAGACTCGGCCCTCGGCCTCTCGGGCGGACAGCAGCAGCGGCTCTGCATCGCCCGGACCCTCGCTGTCGAGCCGGACGTGATCCTGATGGACGAGCCCTGCTCCGCCCTCGACCCGATCGCGACGGCGAAGATCGAGGACCTGATCGACGACCTCAAACAGCAATACACCGTGATCATCGTGACCCACAACATGCAGCAGGCCTCGCGCGTCAGCGACTGGACCGGGTTCATGTACCTCGGCCGGCTCGTGGAGTTCGGCAGGACTCCCCAGGTCTTCGAGGCCCCGCGAGAGGAACTGACCGAGCGCTACATCACCGGGAGGTTCGGATGACTGGACGGTTCGAGGTCGAGCTTGCGCACCTCCTCGGGGAGACCCGGGAGATGGGTGTGCTCGCCCGCGGGATGTACCGTGACGCGATCCGAGCCCTGATCGAGCAGGACCTGGCCCTCGCGTCATCGGTGACGGCTCGAAAGACCGGCCTTCGCGACCGGTTTCACGAGGTGGAGGACCACGCCTACCTGGTGCTGACCCTCCACCAGCCGGTCGCGCGCGATCTGCGGACCGTCGTCAGCTGCCTCAAGGTCGCGTCGGCCCTCGAACGGATCGGCCGGTACGGCAAGGACATCGCGAGAATCGTCGGCTACATCTCGGACCGGCCCCACCTCTCGAACCTCCTCTCGATCCCGCATATGGCGAGGACCGTGGAGGAGATGATCGACCTGGCCCTTCTCGCGTTCGAGGAGGGCGATTTGTCCCTGGTCCAGGACTTCTCGAGCCGGGACGACCGTGTCGACGCCCTCGGGTACTCGATCTTTCGCGAGTGTGTCACGTACATGCTCGAGGACCAGACGACCATCACGCGGTGCGCCAACTACGTGATGATCGCGCGGTACCTCGAGCGCTCGGCAGACCACGCCTGCACGATCGCCGAGGCAACGATCTTCACGCAGACCGGAGAGCGGGTGGAGATCACGTAGTCCCTCTCCGGAGGTTTTTTGCCGGAACGGGCACAACTCTACCTCTACGCCTCAGTGGCTTAGTGGCATAGCGGCTGATTTGTAATCAGCAGGTCGCGAGTTCGACTCTCGCCTGAGGCTCTTCTTCGGGGCTGGCGTCAGAGCCAGTCGGATGGGTGCGGCGATGGACGCCGCCTCCGTTCCAGCCCCTCTCTCTTCTCTTCTCTGCGCTCCGGCGACGGTCGGGCCGTTCTCTGGTCGCCGCTGTCCCGGTCGGTTCCAGCCTGGTTCAGCACGGCGAGCACCACGATCCCCAGCCAGAGGACGCTGATCAGGCTTCCGACGACCAGGACCAGGAGGCCCGTCCAGGGTGGGGGCTGGGTGCTCGTACTGATGCCACCGGCCGGTGCCGGGTCGAGAAGGGTGCCGAACGAATCACCCCCGGTCGAGACCAGGATGTTGTCCGGTTGGACTGCCCCCGGACTGCCGGCCACAGCGGTGACGACTACGACCAGCAGGAGACATCCGGCGGCGAGGACGGGGGGCCATGCTCCGTTCACGAGGTTCACGCTCTGCGTACTGCGATGGGAGATATGTATTATAAAACATTCGGTTCTTTCGCGCCCTGTATGGTCTCTTCCGTACTTTGTGTCACCATCAGCAACTCCTTATCCTCGAGGTCCCTACCGTTCCGTCATGGGTCTCTTCAAGACCGCACGGCGCGTCACCACCTTGAGTGCGCGGTTGAGTCGTTTTCGAGGCCAGATCGAGATGATGATCGGCGGCGTGCGTGACCCGCGTGTCCCGCTCGTCTCCAAGATCGTCATGCTTGCGACGCTCGCCTACGTGGCGAGTCCGATCGACATCGTCCCCGACTTTCTTCCCTTCGTCGGTCACCTGGACGACGTGATTGTGATCCCCGTTGGAGTGGCGGTGGCGCTTGCGCTCCTGCCGCACCCGCTCCGGCTCGAGTACAACGCCGCGAAAAACGGGGCCATTCGGGCTGTATAAGCCCTTCTCCCCCCTCTCTTCTGGGTCAACGCACAAGGGGTGTCACAGGTCCGGTCATCCGCGTGTCGGCGGAGTCCGGAGGTGCACCAGTAGAAAAGAGATCCGATGTGGTTCCCCGGCAGTGGCACGCCTGGGGCTGATCAAGTGTTGACCAGTGAGGCCTTGAGGGCATCGCATGCGGTGTGAAAGTGATCCGGTCCTCCAGCAGCCTTCGTTAGGCAATATTGTTATGCTAATGCATGGCACTGTACTCCACACAGGCGATCATCGTGGACCTACTCCCCTCGTTTCTCCTAGCCATCCTCCCAATCCTCGTGATCTTCGTCGGCCTCGTCCTGCTCAAGCAGTCGGGGACCCTGATGGGAGTGATCGGCTGGGTGCTGACCGTCGCCATCGCGGTGATCTTCTTCTCCACCTCGCCGGCGATCGCACTCTACGCATCGATAAACGGCGTGCTCGCCTCGTTCGGGATCTCGCTGATGGTCCTGTTCACCATCCTCCAGGTGACGATGATGGACCAGACCGGGGCGATCCGCTCGATCAGCGAGTACATCCGGCTGATCGCGGCCGAACGCTACGAGCAGGTGATGCTGTTGAACGTCGGGCTCGGGTCATTCCTCGTCTCGATCGGCGCGACGCCGGTCACCATGCTCCCCCCGATCATGCTCGCCCTCGGTTTCTCGCCGATCGCGGCGGTGGCGCTCCCGTGCCTGGGGTACGACCCGCTCACCTCCTTTTCGCTTCTCGCCGTTCCGATCACCCTCCCGGCGCAGGTCTTCAACCTCGACCTCGCGGTGCTCGGCTCGAAGATCTCGCTCTTCCTCCCGGTGATCTCCACCGGGTTCGCGATCGGGATGCTCTTTGTCGCCGACGGTATGAACGGAGTTCGGAAGGGGATCGTGCCAGCCCTCGTCGCCGGACTCACCCTCGGGCTCTCGGCGATTCTCTTTGTGCATCTCCTCCCCGTCTCGGCGATCGGCCTTGTCGGGGTCTTCTCGGGCCTGGTCACGATCGCCGTCCTCCTCCTTCTCCGGGTCGTCCAGGGCAAGCCGCTCCTGGTCCGGCGAACCCAGATGCCGCCCGATGTGATGCCCATCCGGCGGGCCGCACTCCCCTGGTTCCTGCTCGTGCTCTGCTGCATTGTGATCAGCCTCCCGGTGATCGCCTCCTGGCTGCATGGCCTTCTCGGCCCGCTCCAGGTGATCCCTGTCGTCGCCAACAAGACGGTCGACCTCAAGGTGCTGAACCAGGCCTATACCTGGGTCCTCGTCTCCACCGTCGCGGCGGCGCCGTTCATGGTCAGGAGCCGGGAGGAGGGGGCCCGGATCCTCACCACCTGGCTCCGGAGGGCGTGGGCCCCGACGCTTGCCGCCGCCGTCTTCTTCGCGATCGCCTACGTGATGGACTGGTCCGGCCAGTCCGTCATCGACGGCGCGCTTGGGTTCGCTGCCGGCGCCTCCGATGTGAACATGAACGCGGTGATCGGGCTCACCCTCGCCATGACCTTCGGGATCGCTTTCCCTGCGATCAGCCCCCTCCTCGGCCTCTTCGGGGCCTTTGTCTCGGGGTCGGAAGCCTCGTCGAACGTGATGTTCCATGGTATCCTGAAGCGAGCAACAGGGGTCCTCGACCTCGACTTCACCACGGTCTACTCGGGCCACGCGGTGGCGGGCGGGATCGCCTCCGGGATCTCTCCGGCGAAGATCATCAACGCCGCCGCCGTAATCGACCAGATCGGGATCGAGGGCGAGGTGATCCGGCGCTGCGTCCCGATCGCGATCGCCCTCACGGTTGTCACCGGGGCGATGCTCGTCCTGATGCTCGCCCTCTAAAAAAGGAGTTCTCTCCTCTTCTTTTTCCGGTCTGCGGGTGCCCCCACGCATACGTTTTTTGCCGGCAGGGCAGGATCTGTATGGGTGCATCGGGCGCTGCCGGGGGGTGCGCTCCTCCTCATATTTCTCGTCGCGATCGCCCTCTCCGGGGGCTGTGTCGCACTCTACACCGTCTCAGAGGTAGCTGACCCGCCGCCGAACGCGCCGGGTGGCGATGCCCGTGCGGGCCTCCCCCTCTTCCCTCCGGGCCTTCCCGACTCGATGCCTGTGCCTACCCCGAGCGCCACGACTGGCCCGGCGGCTGCTGGCGGGGACGGCGAGCCCTTCGTGCCGGCTCCTTCAAACCTGCCACTGGATGTCGAGGATATGGGCCCTACCACCGGGGCCCCGACTGCACCCCTGACCGTGTACCCATCCGAGCCACCGGCTGCTCCGATCACCTGGGTCCCGACTGCGTCTGTGACCGTGTACCCATCCGAGCCGCTGGCTGCTCCGATCACCTGGGTCCCGACTGCGTCTGTGACCGTGTACCCATCCGAACCGCCGGCTGCTCCGATCACCCGGGTCCCAACTGCACCGGTGACGCTTTCGCCATCGACGCCAGGCCAGACGCTCGCCATCGACGACGGGCTTCCCGGGCGTGACGAGGCCTATCACCCCATCGTGACGCCCCTCTCCCCGGTCTAGTCCAGGAACGGCGTGATCACCGCGAGGACTGCGTCCCGCATCGCCTCGGCTCCGGCCCGATCCGGGGCCTCGACCATGATCCGGACGATCGGCTCGGTCCCGGACTGGCGCACAAGCGCCCAGGTCTTCTGCTTCGCGATCCGGACTCCGTCGGTCAGGTCGGCCGAATGGTCGGGGAAGGCGGCGACGACCGCTGGGACGATCTCATCGATCCGGCTGCTCTTCTTCTTCTCAGAGATGAAGTGGTACGGCGGGAGCTCGTCGATCAGCTCGGAGAGAGGCCTGCCCGTTTCGGCGAGGAGCGCGACCATCATCGCTGCGGTCATCCCTCCATCGCGGCAGAACTGGTGGTCGGGATAGATCAGGCCACCGTTTCCCTCGCCGCCGAACGCGACCTCGATCCCCTGGTCGATCAGGCCGAGCATGCTCCGGGCGACGTAGATGGAGCCGACGGCGGTGTAGCGGACTGTGCACCCGTTCGCGGACGCCACGTCCTCGATCAGCTGCGAGGTCGAGACCGGTGTCACGATCACACCCTGGCGTCGTCGGCAGACGTGGTGGGCGATCAGGGCGAACTCCCGGTTCTCCTCGACGTACCGCCCCCGATCATCCACGAAGACAGCACGGTCGGCGTCGCCGTCGTGCGCAATTCCAAATGCAGCGCCGGTCTTCCGAACGAGAGCGGCGAGCGGGGCAAGTCCGGCCGGCGTCGGCTCGGGGAAGCGGTTGGGGAAGGTGCCGTCGAACGCTGCGTTGATCGCATGGACCGTGGCGCCCAGCCGTTCCAGCAGGTGCGGGGTCGTCTGGCAGGCTGCCCCCGACCCCGGGTCGATGGCGACGATCATGCCGCTCCCCGCTCCCGGCGGGAAGTGGGCGAGGATGCCATCGAGGTACTGATCGACGAGCCCGGCTCCGTCCTTCTCGTCCCCGAGCCCGCGCCAGTCCGCGAGTGCATACTCACCAGCAGAGAGCCGGCCCTCGAGCATGATCACCTGCTCGTCCCCCATCTCGGTGCCGTCGGGCTCGATCACCTTGACACCGTTGTACTCAGGAGGGTTATGCGAGGCGGTGATCATCGCGCCGGCTGCGAAACGGTTCCGGACGATGAACTGGAGGGCGGGCGTCGGCAGGACTCCGCAGTCAACGACGTCGCACCCCGAGGCGAGCAGGCCGGCCTTCAAGGCGTGGACCAGCATCGCCCCCGAGGACCGGGAGTCTCTCCCGACCGCAATCGTCCCCGGGCGCATTGCGCCGAGTGCCTGCCCGATCCGGAGCACGAGCTCCGGTGTCATCAGTTCTCCCACGACGCCCCGGACGCCGTTCGTTCCAAAGAGTTCCTTCTTGCCGGTCATTCTCGTCCCCCCGGTCCTGCCGTGCTGTTCGCCGCCGCGTCGAATGATGCGAACGCCGCGGCTGCAGAGGCCGGATCGCGTGCAATCAGTGCGACA
>CAYLUL010000107.1:0-6285 GCA_964386835.1 uncultured Methanospirillum sp. | reverse complement strand
CTGGACATGGAGATGGAGGAACGCTCGGGCTCGTTCTTCCAGGTCGACCAGGAGATCCGGCATGTCCACTCGGGGACCGAGGGGATCGAGGTGCTCCCGATCGCCGAGGCCCTCCAGAAGTATGACTGGCTCAAAGACTACGTCTGGAAGGCGGTCGATCAGGACAAGGACCGCTTCACCCAGTATGTCGCGAAGCAGGAGGTCCAGCGGGGCTTCGCGATCATCGCCCGCAAGGGGGCAAAGGCGGTCTACCCGCTCCAGGCCTGCCTCTATCTCGCCGACGCGAAGGTCCAGTACGTCCACAACATCGTGATCGCCGAGGAGGGCGCCGAGCTCCACCTGATCTCGGGGTGCGTCTCGGCTGCCGGGACGGTCGCCGGGGCGCACATCGGGGTCACCGAGATCTACGTCGGCAAGAACGCCCGGGTCACCTCCACGATGATCCATAACTGGTCCGAGTCGATCTCGGTCTATCCCCGCTCAGCGAGCATCATCGAGGAGGGCGGAGTCTTCCTCTCCAACTACGTCTGCATGCAGCCGGTGCGGCACATCGATATGAACCCGATCGCAACCCTGAAGGGGAAGGACGCGGTCGCCCGGTTCTCATCGATCGTGGTCGCCCTTCCGGGATCGGAACTCGACCTCGGGTCCCGCGCCGTCCTCAAGGCTCCGGGCTGCTCTGCCGAGATCGTCAGCCGGATGATCACCCGAGGGGGCACGATCATCAGCCGGGGCGAGATTCGCGGCGAGGTCGCCGGCACGAAGGGCCACATCGAATGCAAGGGCCTGATCCTCGAGGACGGCCTGATCCACGCGATCCCCGAGATCGCCGGCCTCGTGGTGGATACCGAGCTCTCGCACGAGGCGGCGGTCGGGCGGATCGCCCGGGATGAGATCGAGTACCTGATGTCGCGCGGCCTGGACGAGGAGACTGCCACCGCAACGATCATCCGGGGATTCCTCGATGTCAAGATCCGCGGGCTGCCCGAGACGCTGCAGCGGCAGATCGACGCGGCGATCGATGCCGCGGAGTCCGGGTTCTAGAGATGGAGCGGGACCCGTATGAGACGATGCGCCTGGCGATGGTCGAACACCAGATCGCTGCACGGGGGATTCACGACCCCCGGGTGCTCGACGCGCTCCGCGGTGTCCCGCGCCACCTCTTCGTCCCCCCCGGGTTCGAACGGGAGGCGTACGGGGATTCGCCCCTGCCGATCGGCCAGGGCCAGACGATCTCGCAGCCATACATCGTTGGACTCATGACCGCTCTGCTGGAGGTCGGACCGGCCGACCGGGTGCTGGAGGTCGGAGCCGGATCGGGATACCAGGCCGCAGTCCTCGCCCGGCTCGCAGAGAAGGTGATCACCGTCGAACGCCTTCCCGAGGTCGCCGCGCTCGCCCGTCGGAACCTGGAACGGGTGGGAGCGCGGAACGTCGAGGTGCTGGTCGGTGACGGGACGATCGGACGTCCCGAGTCCGCACCCTACCAGGGGATCCTCGTCACCGCGGCGGCGCCGCAGGTCCCCGCACCCCTCCTCGAGCAGCTCGCGGACGGCGGGCGTCTCGTCGCCCCAATCGGCGGACCCGAGATCCAGGAGCTGGTCCGCGTGGTCCGGCGCGGCGACCGGTTCGGCTATGAGCACGCCGGGCCGGTCCGGTTCGTCCCGCTCGTGGGGGAGCACGGATGGTGAGGTACATCGACATCACCCGCGAGCTCTCGCCCGCGGTGGTTACCTATCCCGGGGACATCGTGCCCCGGGTCGAGAAGCAGGATACCGGCGACTACCTGATCAGCAGCCTCGCGCTCAGCTCGCACTCGGGAACGCACATCGACGCCCCTGACCACTACCTCCGGAACGGCCGAACCGTGGATCGTCTCCCGCTCGGGCTCCTGATCGGTCCCTGCCGGGTGATCGAGACACCGGCGACGGCGATCGGCCCCGAGGTCTTTGAAGGACGCCTCCAGGGTGTAACCCGGGTCCTCGTGAAGACCTGGTTCTCCCGGCGCACCCGGTTCGTCGCCCCGTTCCCGGCGCTCACGCCGGAGGCGGCGCGCCTGCTCGCGGCAGCGGGCGTCCGCGTCGTCGGGACCGATGCCCCCTCGATCGAGCCCGACGGCTCGGACGGCACGGTCCATCGGACCCTGCTCGCAGAGGGCGGGGCCGTGATCGAGCTCCTCGACCTCTCCCATGTCCCTGCAGGGGACTACCGCCTGATCGCCCTCCCGCTCCGGCTCCGGAACGGCGATGGTGCGCCGGCACGGGTCGTTCTGGAGGTGGAGCAGTGAACCTCTTTGTCCAGGCCGCCCGGATCCTCATGGACCGGATCGCCGGCTGCGGGTGCGAGGACGGCGCGATCACGATCGCCCGCAATCCCGACGCGACGATCTGCCCGTACGAGCGGGGCGTTCCGCTTGAGGCCGAGCACGGCGGGCGCATCGCCCAGTTCGTGACCGGGAGCCCGGTCGAGGCCCGGGTCCGCATCACGATGCTGGAAGGGGCGCCGCTCTCCGGGGAGCGGGAGCGGTCGGCTGCCGGTGCCGCGATCAATGCAGTGGTTGGGTTCTTCGGGTTCTCCCGGCACCTCGCGGGCTGCGCGATCGCGGACCGCCCGACCTGTTTGGGCCAGCTGGTCCAGGAGACGGCAGGGTGCCGGATCTTCCTCGTCGGTGCCTCACCGGTCCTGGAGCACCGCCTCGGGGACCGGTTGGTGGCAACGCCGGGCGAGGCGGACCTCCTGCTCGTCCTCGGTCATGGGCTCGTCACCGATGCCGGCCTATCCGCGGTCGAGAAAGCGGCGGGGGGTCAGCGGGTGCTCATGCTCGGCCCGTCGACGGCGGGGGTCGGCGCGGTCCTTGAATGTTCACACTGGTGCCCGTATGGCCGCTGAGACCATTAAGAAGCCTCATATCGGTAGAAGACAATACCATTGATATGAACCACGGCACCGCCGGGGAGCTGTCGCCCGGCCCTCTGCCATCACCGGGGCGACGCCACCGGTGCCGGGCGTCCCCCGCCCGGGTCCATTTGACCCACGACCAGGAGGCATTACCCTGATGCAATGCGTGATCCTCGCCGCAGGCGAGGGCAAACGGATGCGCCCACTCACGGCGTCCCGTCCGAAAGTGATGCTGCCGGTCGCCAACCGGCCGATTCTCGAACACCTGATCGCGGCCGCGGTCAGGGCGGGTTTTTCCCGGGTCCTGCTTGTTGTCGGATACGGAGAGCGGGAGATCCGCGAGCACTTCGGTGACGGAAAGGCGTTCGGGTGCCGGATCCGATACGTGACCCAGCGACAGCAGCTCGGAACGGCCGATGCGGTTCGGGCCTGTGCCGGCCTCGTCTCGGGCCCCTTTTTGCTGATGAACGGCGACATGATTGTCGGCTCCGAGGACATCGCTGCGATCGCGGCGATGGACGGAGCCGTCATGGGGATCCACCGGACCGACCACCCGCAGGACTTCGGGGTGGTCACCTGCGATGAGAGGTTCATCACCGGCCTCGAGGAGAAGTCGCCCAACCCCAGGAGCGAGCTGATCAACGCCGGCGTCTACCGGTTTGACGAGGAGATCTTCGACCGTATCGGGCGAATCGGGGTCTCGAGCCGGGGCGAGCTGGAACTGACCGACGCCCTCGCCGAGTACATCAGCGAACGTCGCCTTCGGTCGCACATGCTCACGACCTGGCTCGACATGGGCTACCCCTGGGACCTGCTTGACGCGAACACCCGCCTGCTCGCCGCCCAGGAGCCCGTCATCGAGGGCGAGATCGAGAAGGGGGTCGTGATGAAGGGCGCCGTCTCGGTCGGAAAGGGGTCTGTCGTGATGGCCGGCACCTACATCGAGGGGCCGTGCATCATCGGGCGCGGCTGCAAGATCGGGCCGCACGCATACCTCCGCCCCGCGACGGCGATCGGAGACCGGTGCCACATCGGCCACTCCACCGAGATCAAGAACACGATCGTCCTCCCCGACACCAAGATCCCCCACTTCAACTATGTCGGGGACTCGGTGATCGGCAGCCAGTGCAACTTCGGGGCCGGGACCAAGCTGGCCAACCTCCGCAACGACCATGCGATCGTCAAGGTGGCCGGACGGGTGACCGGGCGAAAGAAGCTCGGTGCGATCGTCGGCGACCGCGTGAACCTCGGCATCAACTGTTCGGTCAACGTCGGGACCGTGATCGGCCCGAACGTGAACATCGCTCCCCACTCCTTCATCGAGGGATGGATCGACGAGGGGACCTCATATCAGTCGTAGGTGAGACTATGCAGGCTGTCATTCTTGCAGCGGGCGAGGGAACGCGCCTCCGCCCCCTGACCCTGTCGAGGCCAAAGGCCCTCGTCCCGGTCGCCAACACACCGATCCTGAAGTACGTGATCGATGCCCTGCTCGCCAACGGGATCCGGGAGATCATCGTGGTCGTCGGGTACCGGAAAGAGCACGTGATCCGGTACCTGAATGAACGGAACCTGCCGGTCCGGGTCGTATACCAGGAGAACCAGCTCGGGACCGCACACGCACTCCGCTGCGCGGAACCGTACCTGCACGACCGGTTCCTCCTCCTCGCCGGCGACAACTATATCGACGCCGCATCGATCGCCCGGATCATGGGCGAGCGGAACGCGATCCTCGTCACCGACCACCCCAGCCCGACCAACTTCGGCGTGGTGATCGAGCGGGACGGTCTCGTCCGGGAGATCCGGGAGAAGCCGACCACGGCGGACGGGAAGATCGTCTCGACGGGAGTCTACGCCCTCGATCGCTCGTTCTTCAAGTACGCCGTCGCCCCCGAGATCCCCGACGCGCTCCAGGCGATGATTCGCGACGGAGGTCGGGTGGTGCCGGTCCGGGCGGTGGACTGGCAGGACGCGATCAACCCCTGGGACCTGCTGGAGATGAACGCGAAGCTCCTGGGCCGGATCGATGCCCAGCGTGCCGGCACGATCTCACGCTCCTCCAAGCTCTACGGGCTGATCCGGATCGGGAAGGGCAGCGAGATCGGCCCCAACACCTATATCCACGGCCCGGTGGTGATCGGCGAGGCCTGCACGATCGGCCCGAACTGCGTGATCCTGCCGAACACCTCGATCGGCTCACGGGTGACGATCGAGCCCCTGAGTTACATTGCCCACTCCCTGGTGATGGACGACGTGGTGATCGGCTCCCACTCGCGGGTGATCGACGCGGTCGTCGGAGAGGCCTGCCGGCTGCAGGATCACACGGCTACCTGGACCGCCGGCGCCGTCCTGGAACGCGAGGGCCGGTTCCAGAAGGCTGCGTTTGGCGCCGTGCTCGGCGACCGCGTCGGCTCGGCGCCGTTCACGATCCTGAAGAACTGCATCATCGGCAACAACGTGACGATCGAGGCCGGGAACACCACGGTCACGGGCGTGGTCCCCGACGGCGCGGTGGTGATCTAGCGTGTGCGGGATCGTCGGCTATGTGGGCTTCCGCCCGGCGGCGAACGTGATCGTCGACGGGCTCCAGAAGCTCGAGTACCGGGGGTACGACTCGTTCGGCGTTGCCACGAACAACCCCTGCATCGAGGTCTACAAGTGCGAGGGCAAGATCTCGGAGAAGGGGGAGCTGGCCTGGAAACTCCACGGGACGATCGGGATCGGGCACACCCGGTGGGCCACCCACGGCGTGCCGAGTGACCGGAACGCGCACCCGCACCTGGACTGCACCGGGCGGATCGCCGTCGTTCACAACGGGATCATCGAGAACTACGCCGCGCTCACGCGGGAGCTCACGGCCCGGGGCCACGTCTTCCGTTCGGAGACCGACACCGAGGTCGTCGCCCACCTGATCGAGGAGTTCTACAACGGGTCGGACCTCCGCGGCGCGGTCGAGCGGGCGATCGAGCGCCTCGAGGGGTCATTCGCGCTCCTCGTGACGGTCGAGGGGCGGGACGAGGTCGTGGCGGCGCGGGACTCCTCGCCGCTCGTCCTCGGCATCGGGGACCAGGAGGTCTTCGCGGCCTCGGACGTGACCCCGCTCCTCGGGTACACGGAACGGGTCGTCTACCTCGAGGACGGGGATCTCGCCGAGATCGATCGCGACGGGTGGCAGATCTTCTCCCACGGCGTCTCCGTCGAGCGGCCGGTCGAGCACGTGGACTGGGACGTCGAGACCGTGAAGAAGGGCGGGTTTCCGCACTTCATGCTCAAGGAGATCTACGAGCAGCCGAAGGTCTTCTACGACACCCTTCACGGGACCACGGAGACGGCGCTCCCCGAACGGTACCGGTGCCCCTCCGAGATCACGGTCGTCGCCTGCGGCTC
>CAYLUL010000106.1:0-6318 GCA_964386835.1 uncultured Methanospirillum sp. | reverse complement strand
TCACAACCCTTGCCGGTGCCTCCGGTTCAGTCTCGGTCATCGGCGCGGTATCGCCGCCCGGCGGCGACTTCTCCGAGCCCGTTACCCAGAACACGCTTCGTATCGTCAAGGTCTTCTGGGCCCTCGATGCGAAGCTCTCCCAGCGACGACACTTCCCGGCCATCAACTGGCTCAACTCCTACTCGCTCTACCTGGACACCCTCGGGCCCTGGTACGACACCGAGGTCTCGCCTGAGTGGAACCCACTCCGGTCGTGGGCCATGGAGGTGCTGCAGAAGGAGGCCGAACTCCAGGAGATCGTCCAGCTCGTCGGGTCGGACGCCCTTCCCGAGACCGAGCAGATCACGATCGAGGTCGCACGCCTGATCCGGGAGGTCTTCCTCCAGCAGAACGCCTACGACGCGGTCGACACGTTCTGCGAGATGAAGAAGCAGTACGACATGATGAAGGCGATCCGGAGCTACGCAGACCAGTCGTATGCGGCACAGGCGGCGGGCGTCAGCCCGACGCAGATCATCACGATCAAGGCCAAGAACGACCTGCCCCAGATCAAGTTCGTCAAGGACTACGAGCCCATGCTCGACGGCATCCTGAAAGCGATGGAATCCGAATTCACGACACTGAGGTCGAGCGCATGAAGGAGTATCGGACCATCAGTAAGATCGCCGGCCCCCTGCTCTTCGTTGAGAAGACAGAGCCGATCGGGTACGGCGAGCTCGTCAACATCACGCTCGCAGACGGCTCGACCAAGCGCGGACAGGTTCTCGATACCTCGGACGAGCTCGTGGTCGTGCAGGTCTTCGAGACAACGGCCGGACTCGGTCGTGATTCGGGGGTCCGGTTCACGGGCGAGGCGATCAAGATGCCGGTGGGGCACGAGATGCTCGGCCGGATCCTCTCGGGCGGCGGCAAGCCGATCGACGGTGGGCCTGAGATCGTCCCCGAAAAGCGAATCGACATCACGGGCGCTGCGATCAATCCGTATGCCCGGGGCATGCCTGCGGAGTTTATCCAGACCGGTATCTCGACGATCGACGGCACGAACACGCTCGTGCGCGGTCAGAAACTGCCGATCTTCTCCGCTGCAGGCCTTCCGCACAACAACATCGCACTCCAGATCGCTCGCCAGGCCAAGGTCCCGGGATCGGTCGAGGAGTTTGCCGTGGTCTTTGCGGGCATGGGCATCACGAAGGAGGAGGCGAACGCGTTCATGCAGGACTTCGAACGCACGGGTGCTCTCGAGCGTGCCGTTGTCTTCCTGAATCTCGCCGATGACCCTGCCGTGGAGCGGATCATCACACCGCGCCTGGCCCTGACGACGGCCGAATACCTCGCGTTCGAACTGGGGATGCACGTGCTCGTCATCCTGACGGACATGACCAACTACTGCGAGGCGCTCCGCCAGATCGGCGCCGCCCGTGAGGAGGTCCCTGGCCGTCGTGGATACCCCGGGTACATGTACACCGACCTCGCCTCGATCTACGAGCGGGCCGGTATGATCAAGGGCAAGAAGGGCTCGGTGACGCAGATCCCGATCCTGACGATGCCCGGCGACGATATCACCCACCCGATCCCCGACCTGACGGGGTACATCACAGAAGGCCAGATCGTGGTCTCGCGTGAGCTGCACCGGAAGGGGATCTACCCGCCGATCAACGTGCTGCCCTCGCTCTCCCGGCTGATGAATCTCGGTATCGGGAAGGGGCACACCCGCGAAGACCACAAGAAGGTCTCGGACCAGATGTATGCGGCGTACGCCGAGGGCAACGACCTCCGCGGCCTCGTCGCGATCGTCGGCAAGGACGCGCTCTCCGAGCGCGATCGGATGTTCCTCGAGTTCGCCGACCTCTTCGAGCAGCGGTTCGTCCGCCAGGGGATCGACGAGGACCGGACGATCGGTGAGGGCACCCTTGACCTCGGCTGGGACCTGCTCTCCACGCTGCCGGTCGAGCAGCTGAGCCGTATCGACCGCGAACTGATCGAGAAGTTCCACCCGAAGTTCCGGGCGAAGTGAGGATTCCATGGCACTCCGCGACATCAAGCCCACCCGGTCCGAACTGATCAATCTCAAGAGGCGGATCCAGCTCTCGGAGCGGGGGTACAAGATCCTGAAGATG
This sequence comes from uncultured Methanospirillum sp., assembly GCA_964386835.1. Lineage (GTDB taxonomy): Archaea > Halobacteriota > Methanomicrobia > Methanomicrobiales > Methanospirillaceae > UBA288. The sequence goes on along the minus strand of CAYLUL010000106.1, from coordinate 4,201 downwards.
AAACGGGACGGGCTGATCCTGGAGTTCTTCAAGGTGCTTGGCCAGGCCAAGGACTCGCGCGGGGCCCTCCTTGCGGCCTATGCGCGTGCCGAGGAGATGATGGCCGTGGCGAACACGGTCGAGGGCGCGATCGGCGTGAAGTCGGCCGCGTTCTCGGTGAAGGAGGTTCCCCAGATCGCGGTCAAGCAGAAGAACATCATGGGGGTCGTGGTCCCGGACATCAAGGGCTCGTCCGTGATCAAGCCGCTCGTCGACCGGGGGTACGGGGTGCTCGGCACCTCGTCCACGATCGATGAGACGGCGGCTGCGTTCGAGGACCTGGTCGAGCAGATCATTCACTCGGCCGAGATCGAGACCACGATGAAGCGCCTGCTCGAGGAGATCGAGAAGACGAAGCGGCGTGTGAACGCTCTCGAGTTCAAGGTGATCCCCGAGCAGATCGAGGCCCGTGACTTCATCAAGATGCGGCTCGACGAGATGGAGCGCGAAGAGCTCTTCCGCTTAAAGAAGATCAAGGCCCGTTCCACCGGGACGTGAGACGATGGAGATCGGCACGATCGCGAGCCTGCCCTGTGAGGGCCGAACGGTCCTTCTCAGGCTCGACCTGAACTCCCCGATCGACCCATCATCGGGTGCGATCCTGGACGACAAGCGGTTCCGCGAGCACCTGCCCACGATCCAGGCGCTGGCGCACGCGAAGGTCGTGATCCTGACCCATCAGTCCCGGCCCGGGAAGAAGGACTACACGACGCTGGCCGCGCACGCCGAGAAACTCGGCACGATGCTCGGCCGGCCGGTTGAGTACATCGACGACGTCATCGGCGCCAGTGTGCGCGAGTCGGTCGCAAAGATGGCGACCGGCGACGTGCTGATGCTCGAGAATGTCCGGTTCATGGCGGAGGAGAACCTCACGATGAAGCCGGAAGAAGCAGCCCGGACTCACCTGGTGCGCCGGATCGCGGCGCTCGGGGACTTCTTCGTGAACGATGCCTTCGGCACGGCCCACCGGTCACAGCCGACCGTCGTCGGCCTGCCGATGGTGATGCGGTCGGCGGCAGGCCTGTTGATGGAGCGCGAGGTCTCCCAGCTCTCGCGAGTCTTCCAGGGCGCCCCCCGGCCGGTAATCGTCGTGCTCGGCGGCACCAAGGTCGACGACTCGATTGATGTCGCGCGGCATGTCCTGGAGAACGGGGTTGCCGACATCGTCATCGGAATCGGCGTGGTCGCGAACGTCTTCTACCTGGCACAGGGGGTGGCCATCGGCGCGCCCTCGACGGCGCTGATCGAGCAGCTGAAGTACCTGCCGCTCGTCGACGTCGCCCGGGATCTCCTGGCCGCCCACGGCGACCGGATCCTGCTCCCCAACCAGGTGGCGGTCCGTGAGAACGGCACTCGCGTGGAGTATCCTCTCGACCGGATCCCACAGGACGCCCCGATCATGGACGCCGGCTCATCGGCGGTGGTTGAACTCTCCCGGGTCCTCGCCGCCGCCGGCACCGTGGTCTTCAATGGTCCGGCGGGCGTCTTCGAAGACTCGAACTTCGCGACGGGAACCCACGAACTCCTGCGGGCGGCTTCCCAGGCCGACTTTTCGGTGATCGGCGGCGGCCATACGGCGGCCGTCGTGGAGAAGCTCGGGATCGACCGCACCTTCACTCACATCTCGACCGGGGGCGGGGCCTGCATCGAGTTCCTGACCGGAAAGACTCTTCCGGCTGTGGACGCGCTCGCCCGCTCGAAGAAGACATTCGGGTAATCCCCCCCTTCCCTTTTTTTTCCGTCACCGTGTCACCTCGCGAGCGGGTCAGGTGCACTGTTTGATAGGTCGATCGGATACTGGACGATCGGCCTGGCCATCACTCGCCGTCCGTCGATCGGCGTCTCTCCTGGCCCCGTCCCGGCAACCGGTCTCGTCGGGGGGGACAGACAGCTCCCGGGCATACTCTGCTCTATGACACCCTCGCCATATTCATCCATTTTGCCGCAATCCGCGCGGTTGAAATAGATTGGTGGTGCACACTCTCCGGTGAGATTGGATCCATGAACAGGAATCGCCTGGTCTACCTGGACCACGCGGCCACGACGCCCACCGCACCCGAGGTCGTCGAGGCGATTCTCCCGTATTATTCCGAGCGGTTCGGCAACCCGTCCTCGATCTACGGTATCGCCCGCGAATCAAAGGAAGCGGTCGACCACGCCCGCGAGCAGATCGCGAAGGCGATCAACGCGTCCCCCGAAGAGGTGTATATCACCTCGGGCGGGACGGAAGCGGACAACTGGGCGCTCAAGGGTGTTGCATTCGCGGACCGGAAGCGAGGGGATCACATCATCACCTCCTCGATCGAGCATCACGCGGTTCTTCATACCTGCCAGTACCTCGAGAAGCAGGGATTCCGGGTGACATACCTGGACGTCGACGAGTTCGGCCGTGTCGATCCGGCGGCTCTCGAGAACGCGATCACGGACCAGACCGTGCTCGTCTCGATCATGGCCGCGAACAACGAGATCGGAACCATCGAGCCGATCGCCGCGTGCGGAAAGATCTGCCGCGACCACGGAGTCCGGTTTCATACGGACGCGGTCCAGGCGATCGGGTCGATTCCGATCGACGTGGAGGCGATGAACGTGGACCTCCTCTCCCTCTCGGCCCACAAGTTCTACGGGCCGAAAGGCATCGGTGCGCTCTATATTCGGAAGGGGGTACGGATCGACAACCTCCTCCATGGTGGCGCCCAGGAGCGGCGCCGACGGGCAGGGACCGAGAATGTGCCCGGCATCGTCGGGATGGGCGCTGCGATCGAGCGGGCGAGTGAGCGGCGCGAAGCATACTCGCGGAGGCTTATCGCGCTCCGCGACCGGCTCTATGAGGGGATCACCGAACGCATCGAACACGTCCGCCTGAATGGGCATCCGATCGAGCGGCTTCCCGGCAACCTGAGCCTCTCGATCCGGTTTATCGAGGGCGAGTCCATACTGCTGATGCTCGACCATGCGGGAATCTGCGCCTCGAGCGGGTCGGCCTGCACCTCGGGCTCGCTCGACCCCTCGCACGTGCTGCTCGCGATCGGCCTTCCTCATGAGATTGCGCATGGCTCGCTGCGGCTCACGCTCGGCGAATCGAACACCGATGAAGACGTCGACTACGTGCTGGCAACCCTCCCTCCAATCGTGGAGCGGCTGCGCACGATGTCACCCCTCTATGCAGAGTTCCGGAGGTCACAGGATGTACAGTGAAAAAGTGATGGACCACTTCATGAACCCGCGAAACCAGGGAGAGATCGAGAACCCCGATGGTGTTGGCGAGGTCGGCAACCCCAAGTGCGGGGATATTATGAAGATCTTTCTGCGGGTCAGGGACGGGCGCATCGAGGACGTCACGTTCCAGACGTTCGGATGCGGAGCCGCCGTGGCAACGAGCAGTATGGCAACCGAGCTGGTCAAGGGCAAGACCCTCGAGGAGGCATGGGAGCTCTCGAATACGGCCGTCGCCGAGGCGCTCGGCGGTCTGCCGCCGGTCAAGATGCACTGCTCGGTTCTTGCCGAAGAAGGAATTCACAAGGCGATCAACGATTATCGCATACGGAACGGGCTTGAGCCCTGGAAGGAGAAGCCAGGAGCCTCCCACGCCCATACAGAGGATACGTGCGAGGCTTGATCCCCCTCGTTCACCCGTCATTCTCCGTGTCGCGGTGAGGACACGACCTGTCTGCCTCCGGTTCCTCTTCAACGAGGGTCGATCGACGTGGCGATGTCGGCTTCCTCGTGACTGCCGGGGAACCCGGCGACGTCGATCGATGATCGAAGGGACGATCCGGGTCGATCCCCGAGATGAAAGAATGCTCGGGGCATCTCGTCGTCGTATGGCCCGTTCACGCTTCTTTGGGCGGTATCGCGGCACGAATGAACACATCGCCGGCACTGCTGTGGTACGCCCGGGAGCTGGGGCAGGACACCCACGCGGCGCCAGGTTATCAGCCGGTGGCGCATGAGACGGTCTCACGCCTGATGGCGACGGCAGCACAACGATCAATACCCATACGTTTCGACAACCATTCATGGGAGGACTGGAGATGACCCGAGCACCATTACTGCACCCGAATCCGATCGACGGGTCTGGTGCTCCTGGATCGAAGCTGATCGCGCTGAGAGACGAGCTCACGCGGATCGGGCCGGCCCTCGTCTCGTTTTCGGGGGGAGTCGA
>CAYLUL010000105.1:2298-6380 GCA_964386835.1 uncultured Methanospirillum sp. | reverse complement strand
GCCAGTTTGTCGTAGTACGGGTAGAGGTCGACGTAGAACCCCTGGATATACCCGGCGACGTGAAACCAGAGGGCGAGCGAGATCAGGAAGTAGACGAACCACGGGAACCTGATGTTCTCTCGTGCGGCCACGATGTAGGGCACGACCGAAAGGGCGATCATGAGGGTCGCCGTGAAGGCCTCAGAAAGCTGCCCGGTTGCGTAGGCGAAGAGCCCGTTCAGGACCATCAGTCCCTGGAAGAGATAGGCGAGCCACATCCCCCGCTCGGCAAGCATCTGTCTGCTCGTTTCTGCTGGATCCTCATATGCTTTCCCTCGAACGGGGTGTCGGGGAACAGGGATAAATAGGCCCTGATCGAGATCGATCTGGAGCGGTTCAATCGTGGCGCCACTGATCGACTTTCTTGACCCCCTTCACCGGGGGACCTGGGAGGTTATCGTCCCGAAAGAGGCCGTCACTGAGCCGCTCGAGCCGGCGTGGATACGTTCTCCGATCAACGTTCCGAGCCCGAAGACCGTCGCCAGTTATCGAAGCGGACAGTATCATGCCCACGAGACGCCCGTGGACTACCGCGTCCACCTGGATCGGTACGATCCGGCACGCAACCCGATCATGCACCTGGTCGATGATGCGCCGCTCATTCTCATGATTTACGAGACCATGGAGACGCTGGTTGTCAGTGCGCGGGATGCGGAACGCCGGGACGCGGGAGAGCGACTGGTCGACCTCCGTCTGACCGGTGGCATTCGGGCAGTCCTGGGCATCCTCCTCCTGTGCCTCGGGGGGCTTCTCCTGCTCATGGCCTACGGCCCGCTCGACCTCGTCTTCTCGCTCGTCATCCCGGGGGTGGTCTGTGGAGCGGGTGCCGTGGTGCTCCTTAACGGGCTGCGTCCCCGCTGCGGAAACCATACGAAGAACGTTCTGAACGGACTGGTACTCATCGGGGCCGGATGGTTTCTGCTGATCACCTGGGAGCTGTACGTGGTGATCCTTCTCGTGATCCTCGCCGCCTGGTCTCTCTCAAGCGCCGCAGTCACCCTCCGCCGGGTCATTCGTTCCCGAGATGCGGTACCCCAGGGGCTGCTCTTCACGACCGGGCTCGGTTTTTCGTCGCTCGTCATGGGGTGGCTCGCCTTCACCGAGCCGGTTGAACTCCTGGAGGTGTTGGTCCTCGTCCTCTCGATCATCGTTCTTGGTGCAGGGGTTCTGCTCCTCCTCGATGGCTACGGGATGCGGAACGCGGCCCGGCTTCTCTCCCGTGGGCCGTCTGCGGCCTGAAGGCTGCTTCAGGCTTCGGCCCGGAGCCGGCCAGCACAGGAGGAACAGACCATTTTTCGCTTCCGGTCAAGCTCGTCGAATGAATGGGGAGCGAACATGACACACTCGTTCTCCGGGCAGTGCGAAAGGCCGAACAGGTGACCGATCTCGTGGGCCCCCTCTTTCGCGATCCGATCCACGAGGTCGTCCTCTGACGGACGCCGGCCGTAATACTCGTTGGTGAGTCGGGCCGTCGAGATGATCGCCGTGCCGTGTCCGGGACGAGCGAGTCCATAGACGAACTCCTCTCGTGGGGCGAAGATGTCATCGGGGATCACGAGGAGGAGGGGGCTGCACCCCTCACGGTGTCGCTGGACTGCGTCAAGCCGTGTGAGCAGTGCCTCTGCGTTGTACTGGCGACGGACGAGGTCGAACCCTGTTAGCATGAGGCGGTCCTCCTCGAAGAGTTCGCCCTCGACCCCCAGGATCCCTTCGATCGCCCGCTGAACCGGTCTCTGGAGCCCTGGCGGAGAGCGGTGATCCCAATAGAGGGTAAAACGCATAGTATAAGGTACGATGGACCGGGCCATTAAACGTATTGAGCGAGCCGTGGGCGCATATGTCGGCCGTTGGTACCGTGACGTGGTCGAGGTCGGGATCGGGCGCAACGTCACGGCTGCGGAAGAGATCGTCGCCACCGGCGCCCGGGTACGGGCAGTCGATATCCGTCCTGCGCCAGTCATGCCGATCCCTGTGTCGCAGGATGATATCTTCTCCCCTTCCCTGTCGCTCTACGAGGGCGCCGACCTGATCCTGGCGATCCGCCCGGGAATTGAGATGGTCCCGCCTCTTGTTGCGCTGGCCCGACACTGCGGCTGCGACCTCCTGGTCTATCATCTGGGAGATGAGGTCTACCTTGATGGCGGAGAGCGGATACCCATCGAGGGGGCGATCCTCCACCGGTATTTTCGTGTCGGTACTTCAGAAGAGAGTTGACTGGGATCGCGCTGTCTCTCCGGGCGGTTTCGACCGCTCCTCTCGCTCTTTTTTCGGGCGCTTCTTTGGCCGTTCAGCCTTCTCGAGCTCCTTTCGTTCCCGGGCGATTCGTCCCAGAACCTCCTCCGCCCTGGCATGATCGGGGAGCATGAAAGCAAGCTCGTCCGCGTCGAGAGAGAGGGCCCTGACAACTGGCTCGGGATCGAGCGAGACCAGGTCGGCAGCAGCCTGCAGGTAATACTCCCGCAGCTCGGTGCGCGAGACTCCCATCCAGGCTCCCAACTTGCGGAGGAGAGACGTCCGTGCCGCCTTCCTCCGGCGTGCCTGGGACAGGCGGGTCCAGCGCGCGGGAGGGCCAAGCCGGCTCCGCACCCCCGCTCCAGAGGCGGCTTGGGCAGTTCCGAGCACGGCGAGCGCGGTGGCATACCGCCAGAGCGTGTAATGCTGACGGCGGTAGGTCCGCGCAATCGCGAGGTCGGCGGCGGCGAGCGGCGGATAGGCGGCACATCGGCATTCGACCGGGAGCTGGCCCAGGCTCCCCTCGAGCCACTGGAGGATCGCTTCGGGTTTGTCATCGACCTCCCAGGCAAGGCGCATCAACTCCTCGTCCGAACGGTCGCGCAGGACCGCACCGACGAGTTCGAAGATGGTGGCCCGCTCGTCTTTCTGCGAGGTCTGGATCGAGTCCTCGTTCATCTCATTTCGGCCGATCGCGGCGGCCTCAAGCATATTTACCGCCGAACGCATGTCTCCGTTTGCGCTTTCTGCCACGATCCGGAGGGCCTCGTCGGTGCACCTGATCTTCTCCATGGCGCAGATCTGGCGCAATCGCGGGATGATCGAACGGGTCATGAGCGCGCGGAACTGGACGGGCTCGGTTCGGGTTTTTAACTCGCTCGCCACCCCGTAGAGGTCGTTTGCGATCAGGAGGATCGGTTGCCGGGCGGTCTTGATCAGCTCGAGGATCGCCCGTGCTCCGCCGCGATCTGCGTTCCCGTGAAGGTTGTCCGCCTCATCCAGGACGATCAAGCGGTGCTCATCGCCAAAGAGGCTCCCGGATAGAGCCGACTGGCCGGCAACGCGATCGATCTCTGCCTTGGTTCGCTGGTCCGAGGCGTTCAGCTCGATCAGCTCCCAGCCCATATCCCGTGCCAGGGCATGCGCGGCTGATGTCTTTCCCGTGCCTGGCTTCCCATAGAGCAGGAGCGGCCTGGCTCCGGGTCGCCAGGTCTGTGCCCAGTCGACCAGCTGCCGGACAGCGGGTCCGTTTCCGACGAGGTCGCCGATCCGCTGCGGCCGATACCGCTCCGCCCAGTCCATACCTAGTGATCAGGTCGGAAATCAAATAAAATATCAGCGATGAGGCACGAACCCTTAAGAAGAAACAGGGAAGTTGGTCAAGTCGTGGAGGGATCGCAGCCGACAGCGTTCATCGCAGAACGGATTCGGGACTACGAGGGGGTCAGGCGAAAGCATTCGATCGGCGAGCTGGTCCGGGCCTTCTCAATGGATGCGCCGGACGTGTTGGCCGACTTCGGCGAGGATGCGGCTGTCATCCGGAGCGGGGACCAGGCCCTTTTGCTGGCGGCCGACGGCATATGGTCGAGATTGATGGAGGCGGACCCCTACTGGGCGGGGTACTGCGCCGTGCTCGTGAATGTCCACGATATCGCAGCGATGGGGGGTCGCCCGCTCGCCATGGTTGATATCTTCTCCATCGCGGACCGGGAGATCTGTGACCTGGTAATCGCCGGGATGCGCGACGCCTCGCACCAGTTCGGCGTCCCGATTGTCGGAGGCCACCTTCACCCTGACACCCCCTACTCGGT
>CAYLUL010000105.1:0-2288 GCA_964386835.1 uncultured Methanospirillum sp. | reverse complement strand
TTATCGATGTTGCAATCCTGGGTGTCGCCCGGATCGACTCGGTGATCTACAGCCACACGGCACGGGAGGGTGACCGGGTGGTCGTGGCGCTCGACCTCGACGGGCGGATCCATCCCTCGTGCGTCCTGAACTGGGACTCGGTTACGATGAAGTCAGCAGACGTGGTTCGCGCCCAGATCGATTGCCTCCGCGGGCTCGGCGAGGACCACCTGGTTTCGGCTGGAAAGGATATCTCGAACCCGGGTGTCGTCGGCTCTCTCGGCATGCTTCTCGAGGTGAGCGAGAAGGGCGCGGTGATCGACGTGGACCTGGTGCCCCGTCCCGACCTCCGTTCCCTGGGGATTACCCTTGACCTCTGGCTCCGGATGTATCCCGGCATGGGCTTCGTCCTGACGGTGCCGCCGGAATCGGTTGCCGAGGTCTGCGCCCGCTTTGGTGCCGTTGGCATGACTGCAGCGGAGATCGGCACGGTCAATAGCACCCGGCGGCTCACCATCCGCTCCCCCGAAGGAGAGGTGCCTGTCTTTGACCTCGCCGATGAAGGGATCATGCGGCTGGATACCTGCCGGGACGGGCGGGCGTGATCCTCGGGATCGGTGTCGCCTCCCCCGGTGATCTTGCCGGGATACGACGAGCGGTGGATGGGCTCGGACCGGGAGTGACCGTTCGTCTCTATGGTCCCGAGACACTCGGTGATGATGGTTCTCGTGACCTCGCCCTCTTCACCGACCCGGCAGCCGCGCTTGTCAACGATCTGGTTCATCACCGCATCGAAGGGGCCGTGCGCGGGACGCTGAGCGCGAGTTACACCCTCCGCATCCTCCGCGAAGCCGCCGGTGTGGATCACCTCGAACGGGTGGCCCTCCTTGAGACCGCCAGTGGTCGGCTCTTCTTCCTGGCCCCAGTCGGGGTCGATGAGGGATGGACCGTGGCGGAAAAGGTGGCACTGATCCGGCGGGGACGGGACCTTGTACGGTTTTTCGGATTGCCCGACCGGGTCGGCGTCCTCTCCGGGGGTCGGCTCGGTGACCTGGGGAGGCATCCAGCCGTCGACCGTTCGATGGCCGATGCTGAGCTTGCCGCCAGGCTGGGTGACGGCATCCATTGCGAGATCCTGATCGAGGATGCGGTCCAGGACTGCGGTCTTGTGATCGCCCCCGACGGGATCACCGGCAACCTCATCTTTCGCACCCTCGCCTATCTCGGAGGAGGAAACGGGCATGGAGCGCCTGTAACGAATATCGAACCCGTATTTGTCGATACTTCGCGCGCTTCAGGCGATTACTCACAGGCCCTCAGGCTTGCAGTAGCATTGGTGCGGGGACGATCGGGGCGATAATCGCGGTTAATTCCTCGATTCAACCGATTTTGGAGGATAATTTCAGTGTTCCCGGGTTTTACTCGATGTTCCACTCAATCAACTAGAATCCCCCGCCTTTGAGGGATTTAAGCGTGATTCGGCCGGATAAACTCGAAATATTTAAATCTCGACCGGCATATCTCTTTCTTGAGGTTGAATCGCATCATGGCTGATTTACCGATTGCTGCAGTTGTTCGTATTGCAAAGAAGAGTGGTGCCGAACGCGTCGGGAGCGACGCAGCGGCTGCGATCGTTGCGAAGGCAGAGGCCTATATTGGCAGCCTGACAAAGGAGGCAAACCGCCTCGCCCAGCACGCAGGTCGAAAGACCATCAAGGAAGAGGATGTCGAACTCGCGGCCAAGTCCGCATAACCTCCCCCTTTTTTACAGAACTCCCTTCGTGCTCGGGATTGCACGAGATCCTTCGTCGAGTGCAATCGCCATCTTGAGCGCCACCCCGAAAGCCTTGAAGATCGCCTCGGCCCGGTGGTGATCGTTGCGCCCGTAGGCTCGGATGTGGAGCGTGATGCCGGCGTGCTGGCAGAGGGACTCGAAGAAGTGCGGCAGGAGGGTCACCTCGATGCCTCCCACGACAGGGTTGTTGAAGGGTGCATCGATGACGAAGTATGCCCGTCCACCGCAGTCGAGGGCGACCTCGGCGAGGGCTTCGTCCATCGGCACGGCAGACTGGCCGAACCGCCGGATTCCTCTTCCGTCCGCGATCGCGTGGCCGAGCGCCGTGCCGAGCACGATCCCGATGTCCTCGACCGTGTGATGAGCATCCACGTCAAGGTCGCCCGTTGCTGCCACCTCGAGATCAAGGTGGCCATGACGTGCGAACGCGTTCAGCATGTGGTCCAGGAATGGGATGCCTGAGGCGATCGATGTGCGCCCCGTCCCGTCCAGGTCGAGGGTCACCCGAACTGCG
>CAYLUL010000104.1:0-6432 GCA_964386835.1 uncultured Methanospirillum sp. | reverse complement strand
GCCTCCGCGCGGGCGGGCTTGGCCGTCGCCGCCCGTTCCTCGTGCCGCCGGAACGCCTCGACGACGTATCCCGCGAACCCGACATCCTTCTGCTGCACCCGGCCGGTCAGGACTGCGTACTGCGCTACAAGGCTCAGCTTGCGCTCGAAGTCGCTCCGGGGCTTGAGGGCGACCGCCCAGGAGAGGGCGCGGGCCGCGAGGGCATTTCCCACATCCGTGACCTCGGCCCCGGTGCGGGCGTACTCGTAGGCGGCCATCCCTGTCGCGCTCTGCTTCGAGCTCTTCCGGTACCCGATCGTGATGGTCAGGTCGGCCGCGACCCCGAAGAACAGGGTCATCGGGACCGTGCGCGGCGGTGCGGCGATCGGGTTGTTCTCATAGTAGGTGTCGAGCAGACCGAAGGCCTCGGCGGGCTCGGCCCACGCCAGGAGCATCCCGGTGTCGTTAAGTCGAATGCTGGCGTCGGCCTGGGGGTCGCGGACGACCGTGGCGAGGGTTCGAAGTTCTGCACTGATCTCGGCCTGAGTGGAGGGGGCCATCTTTAGGCCTCCGCGAGGAGCTCGGCGAGCCGGGCCTTGCGCTCGGCTTCCTCAATCTTCTCTGCCTTCGTGAGTCGGACGGGCTCTTCCCCGTCGTCCCAGGCGTCCCGGCCGGCTGCGATGTTTGCCTCCCGGCGGGCCTTCATGCGGTCGTGTTCGCGGGCCATCTTATACAGGGGGTCGGTCTCTTCCTGGATCTGCTCGTCGACTGCCTCGAGCTTGGCCTGGAGGGCTTCGATCTTCGCGAGCAGTGCCGCCTTTCGCGCTTCGAGTTTTTCCACCTTGTTTGCCATTTTCTTCCTTCCTGGGACAACACTTGTCCCTATACATAAGTATACTCCTGAGTATAAATAACTTACGGTTTAGCGAGAAAAAAAGAGAGGGGGGTTAGGCCCGGACGTAGGTCGTCCCGTGCTTGAAGAACTGCTGGAGGCTCTCGGGCAGGCGGACGCACTGCCGGAGCTCGCCCCCGTTCGGCCCGAGCCAGAGCCAGCCGTCCGCGACCGTGATCACGCCCTTGGCCCCGCCGATCACTCCAGGCACGTACTCGGCCCCGTGCCGGTAGAGGGAAACAAGGTCGTCCGGGAGCCGGGCGAGGGGCTGGAAGTCAATGCCAGAAACCCCGGCCCAGAGGGAGCCATCAAGCATCTTGATCCGCCCGACCGGGACCGGGTTCGGCAGCTCGACCGTCGGCGGCACGACGATCGGCAGATACCGGATGAGCCCGAGGTTCATTGTCGACGGCCCCCAGACCTCCATGCCCGGCCGCAGTTCGGCTCGAACAATCACGGCCCGCCCGTCGATCGTATAGCCATATTTGTCGTACTTGTCCCGGACCTGGGCCGCGTGGTTCGGGCAGTCGATATAATCAATCCGCTCGGTTCGGCCGAAGGTGCAGGCCGTCGCCGGGGGGTTGAGGATCGTCAGGTCGAGCGTCCCGCCCGCCGTGACCTGCCCCTGGAAGGCCCGCTTCTTCGCGCTGTCGCTCGTGAACTCGACCTTCGCGCCCGGGGCGGCATACTCCAGGATCAGGCCGTAGAGGGAGCCGAGGTCGCGGCAGCCCTTCATGACGAGCGAGTTCCCGGCCTGGTTTTTGATCCCGAACCCCGGCCCGGCGTTTCCTTCGGTTCTGCAATCGAGGTACTGCGCCGACTGCCCGTAGAACCCGCACCGGAACTTCTCGACCATCGAGGACGCGCACCGGATACCGTTCCGCACGGCCTGGCACTCCTGATAGATCAGGTCCACGATCTTCTGCGCGTGCCCGGTCCAGTGGCCGTCGCAGTGGAAGCCAGATTGCAAGTTGTTCTCGGCCCGGCAGCGGAGGAGCAGGCAGTTCAGGACATCCCCGGTATCCGCCGTGTTGAATCCCGTGGCCCAGTGCAGGGGGGTCAGGTGTCCCGAACCGCACATATAGGCGAGGCAGTCCTCGAACACAAAGTTCTTGAACGCGGCCCCTTCCTGCGCTCCGTATACGTGCATACTGAACCCGTGATGATACGTGTGGTCCGCCATGCACTCCTTCAGGGTGACGTTCTGCAGGACCTTGCCTGGCTTGGCATAGAAGAGGAAGCCGGCCGTGCAGTTCTTGTTGAGGTTGTAGTAGTTCCCGGCGGCGTCGGCCTGACAGACCCGGATCTTTTCGAGATAGGCCCCGCTCGCCGTGTCGAAAAGCTGGATATGACCTCGGCCCTGGAAGTCGAGCTCCTGGAGGTGGACCCCCGGCTGGTCGAGAGTCACCCGGACGATCGAGTTCGGCGCGGCCATCACGGTTTTTCCCGAGCCGAGAATCCGCGTCCCTCTCCCCGGCCGGAGGTAGCCCCCGCCGGACTGGTCCCCCGAGGCCCCGCCGTTCAGGTTCACCCGGCCGTCGAGGATCGTGATGTCCATCGAGGCCTTTCGAGCCAGCCCCGCGAGCACCGTCATATCGGTCGCGCCGTCGAGCCTGACCGCCTCCCGCTCGCTCACGCCCACGGGGGCGATCACGATGGTTTCCGTCATGGATGGATGATTGAGGTTCGGATATATACGTCCCGCAGAGGAGGTCTATTTCAATCCGAAAAACGAGTCTGATATGCCGGACGGTTCTCCGATCCGGCGCTGATAGGGGATCTTCATCCCCTTTGGGCGCGCTTCTCCTCTCTCTCCTTCAGCAGCCGATAGAGCTCTTCGACCGGGAGGGTGAACGGCTCCGACGAGAAGAACGGGTCCATCCTATTCCCCGAATACCGGGCGAACGTGATCGTCACGGCCTGCATCTGATTCAGCCAGTCGAACCCGGTCAGAACCCGCGAAAGGACGGTCGGCTCGATACGCCGTCCCCTCCCTTCGAGCATCCTGGTCTTACAGACAGGACAGAAGAACCGATAGCTGACCAGCGACCCGGCCAGGTGAATGTCATCATGATCGTATCCGCACTCGGGGCAGGTATAGGTGAACCGGGCGTCCCGGTCTTCCGGGGGTCGGTATCCCCCCCCATCTGTCATTAACCATCCTCCGCTTTCCACGGGTCGCCTTTCCGGATCGCGACCAGCAGTTGAACGTCGCCGGCCTCTGCTCGGGCGGCATCCGTCGGCCGCTCCATCAGAGTGAGGGTAATGCCATGACACCGATTCGGCCCGAGCATCTCAAGCGTCTTCGCCTCCATCGGCTCGAAGGTCTGATGCTTTGCCCGGTACTTGACCTCGTTGAAGATCTCCTCCAGGGTCGCGCAGCAGAGGGGACGCATCTCTGCCTCGGTCAGCTCGCGCTTGGTCGTCTGGTGAATCATCACGTTCGAGAACTGCATCGTCACCGACTTCGCGGTTCCTGTGAACTCTATCTTCTTTTCGTCAGTCATCGACCCTCCGATAGACGGCGAGCCCGGTCGGCCCGTAGATCCGATCAGAAGCGGCGATCTTCTCGCGGGCGTCCTCGATCGAGTCGCATTCGAGCCCGCTGAGGTCCGAATTAAAATCGCTGTAGAGGATGAACGCCGGGTATCCAAGTCGGCGAACCGTATGGCCCCCCTGAAATATCATGCTCTCCTCCACTTCTCGATCTCGGCCGCGTCCCGGACTGGATAGATGTGCGGGACTGTGATCATATGGGTGTAGCTGCCAAGGGTGATCTCGGGACGGGTCTGCTGGAGCCCGACGAGGACGAACTGCTGGAGGGCCGCGAGCGCGATCATGTTCGGCAACAGGGCAGACAGGATATCGTTCGACCGGAAGAGCACTTTCATCTGGAGCTTGCCGTCCCGGACCAGGAACTGTATCCACTGGAGGCAGGGGACCGAGGCCGTGACTCGGGCGAGCCCGTCCTGCTTGACGTCCCAGGTGATCGCTATCGCCCGCCGGGAGTCCGGCCGGGCCGCGAGGATCTTCACGACCTCGGCGAGCTGGTCCGTCTCGATGATCGGGCCCCCGGCCTTATAGCGGAACAGCCGAGTGTGATAATCGTAGTCGAAGACCGCCTCGGAGCCGAGGATCAGGTGCTCGCCGTAGGTCCGGAGCATCTGCGCCCCGTGCTGGCAGAGGTCCGACCCGACCGGCTCGGCAAGCGGGTTCTCGACCTTCAGGATCAGCTCGTCGGTCTCGATCGTCTGCTCGCCGTCCTCGGTGGTGATGGGTACGCCCTTGGCGAGGACATGCCGGACGGCCGCCTCCCAGGCCCGCCCGAGGGACGGGGCCGTGATGGCCCGCATCACGCATCACCGCCGGCCGTCTGATTCCAGCTCATGCCCCCTCCCCCCGGGGGGTCAGTAGGTCCATCGACGGGGGCTGCACGGCCTCGACGGCCGCCGTGATATCCCCGATATTCTCGTTCATCAGCCGGAGCGCCCGGTCGGACCAGCCCGCGAACGTGAACACATACGGCGTCCGCATCGGGAACATCGCCGTGCCATACCCCGCGAGGTCGAAGACGAAGAGCTGCGCCTTGGGGTTGACCTCCCGTCGATACGCCTCGAACCCGTCCTTCACCGAGCGGTGCGGCCCATCCCAGCCCCAGCGCGTGCTGTCGTAGCACTGCTCGTCCGTGAGGATCACGATCCGGTCGACTTTTCGGTTCTGCTCGATCAGCCGGTCGATCGCCTTATACGCATAGGTCGCCATGCCGACGTTCGTCCGGGCGATCCGGAGCGAGTTGGTGATCAGCGAGTCGTCCGGGTTCAGGGGCACGTCGGCCACCCGCTCGGCGAAGGCCATCACGAACGCCGACCCCTTGGCTGCCAGTGCAGCGCCGAAGAGGCAGGCGATGTCCGCATAGGTGGTCGTCGACTTGGACGAGACCTTGCCGCACATCGAGCCCGAGGTATCGACGAGCACTGCCGTCGTACCGGGCAGGTCGGGCAGGTTCGAGAGCGAGTGCCGCATGGCCTGGGAGAGCGCGCCGAGCAGCAGGGCCTTCGTGTTCGGATGAACCTCGGCCTTCTCGATCTCCTTGTAGGCCGAGAGGAACCGGAACGGCATCTGCTTCGACCGTCGGATCTGCTCGGGGTCCATGAGCCGGGGGGTGATCTCCCGGAGCTCGACACCGTGCTGCGCCAGGTTCCGCAGGTTCCGGAGCAGGGCCATGTAGGGCATGACCTTCGCCGCCTCGGTCCAGGCCTCGGGGGACGAGCCCTTCGCGGAGATCGTCCGCTCCCAGGTCGCGCCCTCCTCGATCCGCAGCTCGTCCTTGGCGAGCAGGTCGTAGGCCTGCCGCACTATCTCATCCCTGGGCCGGGGGTGGAGCAGGAACATCGCGTCCCGGAGAGTGACCGAGTCCCCCTCGCCCCGGTACTTGGCGAGCTGGTAGGGGTCGAACTGTTCGAGCGCCAACTTCAGGCCGTGCCGGAGGAAGTTCGGGAGCTTCGACTTCCGGGGATGCTTCAGGTTCCGGGCGAACTGCGCCGCGATCGTCTGCGCCACCTCATCCGCTCTTCGGATAATCGCGGGCACGTAGCGCCGGGCGTTGCGGACAGACCCGGCCGCCTCGTTCGCGTACTCGACGAGGAGGATGATCGGGACAGATCTCAAATAGAGCTCCTGCCGGGCATAAACCGCGAGCTTCAGCACGAACTCGGGATCAGTCTTCAGCACGGCTCGGATGGACGTGATCAGCTCGTCCTCCGAGGTCTCGTAGAACTTCGGCTCGTTGAAGCTCGTCGCCACTCGGGTCACCAGTTCGAGCTTCGGGGTCATCTGCCATGCGGTCGCCCCCTCCTTGTTCAGGACGGTGGGCTGCGTGGTCTTCTTGGTAAATCCTGCCATAGGGCAAACATCCTCGCGGACCCTGCCCAAAAAAACGATATGGGGAGCGGGGGTCGAACCCGCGTCTGTTCATCGGCAATGAAGAACGCCGCTCCTGCACAACCCCGAAGGGAGGACGGACGGAAGGGCGATACAACCGTGATAACCGCTACACTATCCCCAGACGATTTAACGGGAGGACGTGTCGGCCCCGGGGATGATCTTTCCAGGATGCACCCGAGGCCTGCACAGCCCGCTGAATAGTAGACTACTTATCAGTATAAATAACTTACGGCTAGCAATAACCTTTTCAATCCGGGATAGTCACGTATATTCATGGACCTGATCAGGCTCCCCCTCGCCGACATCAAGCCGGCCCCCTATAACCCGAGGACCATCCCGGACGAGGAGTTCGCGCGGCTGATAACCTCGCTCGAAACGTTCGGCTACGTCGACCCGATGATCGTGAACGTCCGGGACAACCGGAACATCGTGGTCGGCGGGAACCAGCGGCTCGAAGCTCTGAAGGCTCTCGACTTCTGCGAGGTCGAGGTCGTCGCGGTCGACCTCTCGATCCCCGAGGAGATGGCCCTGAACCTCGCCCTGAACAAGATCTCGGGACGGTGGGATTATGGGAAGCTCTCGACGGTCTTCGAGGAGCTGCAGATCGCCGACTTCGA